>JAEZWY010000058.1 GCA_023442905.1 Bacillota bacterium
TCTAATCTAGCTGTAGTAGCTTTAGACCAACCATACATGATCCGTACATCCTATGAAGGGTTTGAGGCAAGAAATGAACTAGAGAAACAAGCCTTATTAAATTTACTCATCAACTATGCACAAACACCAATCGAAGGACGTCAGTCAGCCCTATATTTTGCCTATTATCATGATTTAAATAATATTGTGCACTTCATTAAGCGTCTGCGGAACAAACGTTTAACGGATGATATGATTCCATTAGCGTATTTCACTACCCTAACGCCAGAACAAAGAGAGAGTTTCTTATTCTCTATGTCAGAATTTGATGATTTTCCAGAAGCATACCGACCACGATTTACGCCAGATTCATTTGTGAAAGTTGTTTCTTATGAGGAATTTTCACAAAATATCCATGATCGCTATAATTTGGATATGCCAGAAGCAGAACCATCTTACAGCAGGGCCGATGAAGAAGATGAAAATGAAAATATTAATAGCGAAGAAGACGGTCGTACAAATTCGGGTGATATTCATGATATTTCGGACTTTAGAAGAAATTCTGAAGATGACAAACCTGAATAAGATAAGCTATAAAAAAACAGAAGCACGGTAGCGAGGAAAATTCCTGGATACCGTGCTTCTATTTTATAGCCTTTAAATTCATTAAAGAATGGTCTGCGTATTTTGTTGCGCATATTTTTTAGGAGAAGTATTATAAACTTTCTTAAATGAACGGTAGAAAGTAGAATAATCTCCGAATCCCGATGCAGTGGATACATCTTGTAAAGACATTTTATTGCTATTCATATTATTGATTAATTGTGCAGCATAGTCGGCACGTTTTTCAATCAAGTATTCATGGAAATTTTGATTCATTTCTTTACGGAATAATTTAGATAAATAATATGGCGAAATATCAAATACCTGGGTAATTCGGTCTAATTGTAAATCAGATTCTCTAAAATGCTGGTCTATGTAGTAAATGATGTGACTAAAGTGTTTATCATCTTTATAGTCACCAGACATTGATGGAATTTTTTTAGCATGGTAGACATTCATCAATGAATGGTATAGGTGATAGGCAGTTACGAAGGCAGTTTCTTCTACTTCTTCCTCATTATAATTAAGAATTTTATTTAAATGATTAATTGTCTTATCTAGATTTTCTTTATCTAAACGGTAATGACCCGGTTCATTATAAAAGCGACTAATATCTTCATAAAGATTGTCATTTACCATTGCATATTGATTAATCAAATTCTCAGGAACCATGCAAATATAACGGGTGTTATTAATACCTTCTTCACTAGACATCAAATGCGGAACATTAGGTGGAATGATCATAATATCACCACTGTAGAGTGTGTAACTGGTATCATTCACGATAAACTGACATTGGTTACCTAAGTAGATTAGAATTTCAAAATGGTCATGATAATGCATACCAGCAGTAATTCTAGAATATTCTTCAACGTCCATATCAATGAGTTCAAGTGAATCAATATTATTATATGATTTACGCATCATTGTGCGTCGTTCGTCATGATAGCTGAGAGATAAATGTTTCTGAAATGTATTAACGGCAATTGCTTGCAAGAGTTCACCTTCTAATTTAAATTTTCTTCATACAATTTATACTTTGCAATATTTAACTTATGACTATAGTGTACTAAACTTCTACAAGCGGTTTCAAGACTTTTTATAATTTAATTTTAAGAAAGACATAGAGGAGTAAAAATACTGTAAAATATGTTATAATTCTATTGGTAAATAAGGTCTTTGACAACCATATCCAATTTTATTCAGATGCAATATAGTATTTTACAAGAAACAAGAAAAAAGCTAATATCGTTATCTGACAACCTTTCAGTTATAGAACGAAAGAGATTTTTAAAGGGTTTTTGGTTTCAATAACATAGAAAAAACAGTACAATAAAATTTGGTGTAATGAAGAACTTATTTTATGCTGAAATTTATTGCTTTAGGAGACGAGCTTATGGATAAGGATCAAGAAAAACTTATACAAAGAATTCAAGCTGTGCCAACTGATGATTACAGCTACTGCATTCAAGTTATCTCTAAAATTTTAAGAGATAACCACAAACACACCAGCGATGAAGCTTTTATTAAAGCCTTCAATGAAGTGATGACAGAAAAATTCCCGAATCAATCAACAGATTACAATCAAATGATTGCTGAAATTAAAATGCAAGACGATGCCGAATTCGTTAAACGCATTCGCAACATTACGGCAGTCGACCCAGTCCGTGCTAATTTTGAAATGTCATTATACATTCGCCGGATGGAAGACGATTTCGACCGATTCACACCAAAGAAAAATATTAAAAATTTAAGTATTTATGATGAACTAGACCTTTTCCAATTTATCTATAATAATGATACAGGTTTAGAATTATCACCAACTACGCGCGATTATGCGGGTATGTATGTGGAGTATGCCAAAGTGCAAATTAAAGCGAATGAATGGCGTGAAGCGATTGACTCATACCAACAAGCCTTATTATGGAATCCATATGATGTGGATACAATTTATGCTTTAGCAGAATTATATCAAGAGATGGAACAGTATGGGATGTCATATCCAACCGTTTTAAACGGCTTAACCTACTCCTTAAGAGTAGAAGATTTGGCCTATGGCTTTGCTTTAATTGGTGACTTTTACTATAGAAAAGAAGACTTTGAAAAAGCTTATATGTTATACCACATTTCCTTAATGTGGAATGAAAATGATAATGCACGAGCAGGGTTAGAAGTCTTAGAAGAGTTAGGACGTGAGTGGCCAGAAGTATTAGAAGGAAAAGATCAGGAAGCCTTTCTAGACGATCTTGGCTTGAACAATTATCCATCAATGGATATGTTAACGGCTTTAAAAGAAGCAGCTTTCCGTTTTAACGAACATGACCAATATGAAGCTGCCTATGAATACTTAGCAATTTATGAAGATATTTTAGGTAATGTTGACCCGCAAGTTACGGCAGTCTTAGACCAATTAGAGGCGGATCATCCGGACTTATTGATGGAAGAACATGATCACGATTCAGACCATCACCATCATCCATAAAGAATAAAAAGTGTGCAAGACGAGACCTATGACCTTAGTGTTTTAGTTCTCGTCTTTTTGTGAAAAAATAATCCGTGTCAAAACTCTGCTTATGATATAATTGTTCCGTATAAAAATTGAGCGAGTGCCATAAAGGAGAATGTTATGATACCTAGATATACCCGTCCTGAAATGGGGCAAATCTGGTCACAAGAGAATAAATATGCATCTTGGTTGGAAGTTGAAATACTTGCGACTGAAGCGTGGGCTGAATTAGGCGAGGTTCCACTTGCGGATGCTAAAGCTATCCGAGAAAAAGCTACTTTTGATGCTAAACGCGTTGAAGAAATTGAAAAAGAGACCCGCCATGATGTTGTGGCTTTTACCCGTAATGTGTCTGAATCATTGGGTGAAGAACGTAAATGGGTGCATTACGGCTTAACCTCTACTGACGTTGTAGATACAGCTCAAGGCTACCAATTAAAACAAGCAAACGATCTTATTCGTAAAGATTTAGACCGATTTTTACAAGTGTTAAAAGCTCGTGCAATTGAACACAAGTATACAGTGACTATGGGACGGACTCATGGCGTCCATGCTGAACCAACGACATTCGGATTGAAAGTTGCACGCTGGTATTCAGAGTGTAAACGTAATATCCAACGCTTTGAAGCGGCAGCTCGTGGTGTTGAAGCAGGAAAAATCTCAGGTGCTGTAGGTACCTATGCGAATGTACCACCTTTTATTGAAAGTTATGTGTGTGAACACCTTGGGATTAACCCCCAAGAAATTTCTACGCAAATTTTACCACGCGACCTACATGCAGAATATATTTCATCATTAGCTTTGATTGCTACGATGATTGAAAATATTGCGACAGAAATTCGCGCATTACAAAAATCGGAAACGCGTGAGGTGGAAGAATTTTTCGCAAAAGGCCAAAAAGGGTCAAGTGCTATGCCACATAAACGAAACCCAATCGGTTCAGAAAATATGGCCGGTTTAGCGCGTGTTGTTCGTGGCCATGTAATGACGGCTTATGAAAACATCACATTATGGCATGAAAGAGATATTTCGCATTCAAGTGCAGAACGAATTATTTTACCTGATACAACAATCTTGGTAGATTACATGTTAAATCGTTTTGCAAATATCATGGAAAAATTAACCGTCTTCCCTGAAAATATGAAACGTAATATGGATGCAACGCATGGCTTAATTTACTCACAACGTGTATTACTAAAATTAGTAGATGCAGGCTTGTCACGTGAAGCAGCTTATGACTTAGTGCAACCACTAACAGCCATTGCATGGGATGAAGGTAAGGGCTTTAAGGGGCTTGTCGAAGCCAATGCAGAAATTACAAGTCACTTAGACCAAGCAGCAATAGATGATGCTTTTGATTATCATTATCATATTCAAAAAGTAGATGAAATCTTTGAAAAACTTGGTTTAATTAAAGACTAAATGAAGCCCATATTTTTTAGCTATCTAAAAAGGAGAATCCTACGATTCTCCTTTTTTTGGTATCTCATGAGGTCTAATATGATAATGTTTAATGAAGGCTCTATAGAAGTTACTATAATCATTAAAGCCAGCTTTTTGCCAAGATTCAGTGATAGATAAACCACTTTCAATAAGGGTGTAGGCATAGCCTAATCTTAAATCCAATATAAATTGATAAATAGTTGAATGGAAATAAGGTTGGAATACCCGGTTCACAGTTGAAGTTGAAATATCGAATTTGTCTGCAATATCTTGTAGGGTTAAATCTTTTCGGTAAGAATCTACAATAAAATGTTTAATTTCATATGCTAGAATTTCTCTCTCTGACATCTCTAAACGATTTTGGTTAGAGGCAGATGAAAGTCTACAAAGTTCAAGGAAAATGGTCGACACAATACTAAAAACCATTTTCTTTTGAATATTATCTTCAGGTCGTTTTAATTCCAATTGCAACTGAATCAAGGTCTGTAATAGATGTTGCCAGGTGACAAATGAAAAGCTGAAAACATGCGGTTCATCAAATATTTGTTTTACTTCAGGTGTTTCCACAAAGTCATTAGCAATTGCATCTATGTAAGGTTCGCCTAGAGATAAAAGGTAAGCATACACTTTTTCCTCAGATGGCTTAGGGGTATCTTCTTGGTGACCATCATTTTTATCCGGTAAGATCAACCGTCGCATAATGGGTTCCGGTAGTACAATAATTTGGCGTACAGAGACGTCAATTTTCTTGTCGGCTAATTCAATAGTGAAGGGTCTTAAGGGAATTAAAAGTTCATTTCTATGGAAAGAAGAGCGATTATAAACGTCAACCATTTCTTGATCAACTTTTTTTAGTTTGATTCTAAATGGCAATGTTCCAGTTGGCATAAATCAAAACTCCTATTATAAATATTCAATCTAGCTACTACTTATAACCTGCGGAAATAAGAAAGGGTGTGCATTAATACAATACACACCCTTTTAATATACCACAGTTTAGCTTTTAAATGGAAAGACTAAATCAAATTCAAACGCTTCATTTCAGCTTCAAGTGCAGCTACGGTTTCTTCTTGTGCGGGCACAAGTGGTAAACGAACTGAACCAGTATCAAAACCAAGCATAGACATGGCTTTCTTGATTGGAATTGGGTTTGGTTCGCTGAATAAAATATCAATTAACGGTTTAAAAGCAGTTTGAATTTCAGCGGCCTTTTGATAATCACCATTTAGGGCATAGTGGGTCATTTCATGTACTTGTTTTGGTGCAATGTTGGCCAATACAGAAATCACACCTTGTCCACCTAAACTCATCAAAGGGACTACAGTATCATCATTTCCAGAATAAACATCAAAATCCGGACCCACGTGGAAGCGCGCATCAACAGCATTTGCCAAATCACCAGTAGCATCTTTAATGGCTACAATGTTCTCAATATTTTTTAATTCAGCCAATGTTTTAGGTGCAATTGACATCCCAGTACGACCAGGTACATCATATAAAATAATTGGTGTGGTCTTAATGGCGTCTGCAATAGCACCATAGTGGGCTAACAAACCAGCTTGACTCGTTTTTAAATAATAGGGTGTTACAGATAAAATTGCATCGGCACCAGCAGCCACGCAGTCTTTGGTTAATTGAATTCCGTGAGCAGTATCATTAGAACCAGCACCAGCAATTACAGGTACGCGACCATTCACTTGTTCAACACAAAACTTCACTAATTCAACTTGTTCCGCATCGGTTTGTGTAGAAGCTTCACCAGTTGTACCAGCAACTACAATCGCATCGGTACCATTTTTAATTTGAAATTCGATTAAATCGGCAAACACGTCATAATTGATATTTTGTTCTAATGAATTATCGTAAGGGGAAACAATTGCTACCGCAGAACCTTTAAAAATTGTCATGAGAATCCTCCTATATTTGTTCACATTGTGTAAAAGACTGAAT
>JAEZWY010000064.1 GCA_023442905.1 Bacillota bacterium
GCTTAGTAAATTGTAACCATTTTAACACACCAATTTGCATTCCTACAATAATTATTTCACGTTCGCATTTTTATATACATTTTAACTTACATTTTGTGGTGTAAATTAACAACAAACGTTGATTTAATAATAAAAAACGAGTATCAAATTCAGTTGCAATTTGATACTCATTTAGGTTTACATTTTCACTTTTTGTACTCCAAAACTGAACTACTTAGAAAAAATCTCAGCCTTCTTTTTTTAATTTGGGTTTATTTAGTCTAGTTTTATTTGATTGGTCAAGACAATCTCTCATAAAAACGTTGTGTCGACTCTTACACCCTGTTTAGTCGGGTGCGCTCGACCAGCTCAAGTCCACTTCAGAATAGTTTGCATCACACTTTGTGTGATACGGCACTATTCTGAAGTGTTGTTGAGCTTAGCGGTCTCGCTTACACCCTGTTATTTATATGCTTTGATGTCTTGTTCTAATTGCGCTAAAAATTCATCAAATGGCATTGATGATGTTTCTTTTGAACCATAGCGACGTACTGTTACTGTATTTTCAGCGATTTCGTTGTCACCAAATACCAATTGGTATGGAATTTTAAGGGTTTGTGCTTCACGAATCTTGTAACCCATTTTTTCGTTACGATTATCCACTTCAACACGCATACCAGCAGCCTTCATTCGACGACGTATATCTTCAACATGGTCACCATGTGCGTCATCGTTAACTGGGATTAATTTCGCTTGAACTGGTGCTAACCAAGTTGGGAAGGCCCCTTTGTATTCTTCGATTAGGTAAGCTACGAAACGTTCCATTGTTGAAACGACACCACGGTGGATAACCACTGGACGGTGCGTATCTTGACCGTCTTGACCAACGTAAGTTAGGTCAAAGCGTTCTGGTAATAAGAAGTCTAATTGAACAGTAGACATTGTTTCTTCGTTACCTAAAGCAGTTTTCATTTGAACATCTAATTTAGGTCCATAGAACGCTGCTTCACCAATGGCTTCAAAATATTCTAAACCTAAGTCATCCATTGTTTCTTTTAGCATTGCTTGTGCTTTTTCCCACATTTCGTCATCATCAAAGTATTTATCCGTATTTTCTGGATCACGGTAAGATAAACGGAAGCGGTAGTCTGTAATATTAAAGTCATCATAGACTTGTTTGATTAATTGCAATACTCGCGTAAATTCTTCTTTGATTTGGTCTGGACGTACAAAGATATGCGCATCATTTAAAGTCATTTCACGTACACGTTGTAAACCAGATAAAGCGCCTGACTTTTCATAACGGTGCATCATACCTAATTCCGCAATCCGAATTGGGAATTCACGATAAGAGTGAATATCATTTTTATAAACCATCATGTGATGTGGGCAGTTCATTGGACGTAAAACTAATTGTTCACCGTCACCCATATCCATTGGTGGATACATATCTTCATGGTAGTGGTCCCAGTGTCCAGAAGTTTTATAAAATTCAACATCTGCCATAATTGGTGTATACACATGCTCGTAACCTAAAGAAACTTCTTTATCAACGATGTAACGTTCGATAATACGACGAACAGTTGCACCTTTTGGTAACCAGAACGGTAAACCAGAACCAACTTCAGGATTTACCATGAAGATATCTAATTCTTTACCTAATTTACGGTGGTCACGTTCTTTAGCTTCCTCACGCTGTTTGATGAACTCTTTCAAGTCACGTTTCTCAAAGAATGCTGTACCGTAAACACGTTGCATCATTTTGTTATCTGAGTTACCTCTCCAGTATGCACCGGCAACAGATAATAGTTTGAATTCTTTAATGTAACCAGTTGATGGTACATGGATTCCACGACAAAGGTCAGTGAATTCCCCTTGTGAGTATACTGTTAACGTTTCATCTTCTGGTAAATCTGCGATGATTTCTAATTTATATTCATCATCCGCAAATATTTCATTCGCTTCAGCACGTGTCACTTCACGACGTTCAATTGGATAATTCTCTTTTACAATTTTAGCCATTTCAGCTTCAATTACTGGTAGATCTTCTTCAGTAATTTGTTTCTCTTGGTCCGTATCATAATAGTAACCTGTTTCAATGGCTGGACCGACACCAAATTTAATGCCTGGATACAAACGTTTCATCGCTTGCGCCATTAAATGGGCAGTAGAATGACGTAAGATACCTAATGCATCTTCATGTTTAGGGTCAACGATTTCAATTGCGCCACCTTCATTAATTGGGACATTTAAGTCCACCAATTCACCGTCAATTTTAGCCGCTAATGCACGTTTTGCTAATGAGTTACTAATTGATGCAGCAACGTCACGACCAGTCACGCCTGCTTCGAATGATTTTTTAGCCCCATCTGGGAATACTAAGTCAATCATGATTTTCCTCCTTTTTCCTTTTGAAAAATAAAAAAAGCCCCATCCTAGCCTATAAGACTAGAATGGGACGCTAATAAACAATATGCGTGGTTCCACCCAAGTTCGATAATATATGCTGGGCATATATTATCCTCAATTGCTGATAATGGGGGCAACCCATACACCTTATCACATGTGCATAATGCCATCTGTTTCGGTGCGATCTAAAGAGTGGTTCGCTATATGATCTTGCAAGTTTCTCACTAACCAACTTGTCCCTAATGTCCAATCCTAAAGCTTGTCTCTTATCATCGATATAGTTATCTGATTTCAAAATAAGTATAAGCATCGAGCCTATAATTGTCAAACAAAATTCATAAGAAACCGTTTCACATAGGCGATTTCAAGGAAAAAGAGACGAATGTAAATTCGCCTCCTGTATGTGAAAATTATTGTACGCGTGAACCGTCAGTGTATTGACCACTTTGGTTTGCTTGACGACGTTGTTGTTCAGCTGCACGTTTTTGTTCATTTTGGTCACGTTCATACTCAGCTCGTGTTAACACGTCGTTTACGTTCATATTCACTTCAACAACTGTTAAACCGGTCATTTGTTGAACGTTTTCTTTCACTGCTTTAGTCACTTTGTCAAAAGCGGCTGGAATATCTTTGCCATATTCAGCAATCACTTCAAGGTCTAAAGCTACTTCTTTTTTACCAACTTCTGCGCTAACACCTTTAGTTTCGTCTTCGCCGTTAGAGAAGAAGTTCATAATTCCTGAAGTAAAGTTACCTTTTAACTCTAAAATACCCTCAATGTTTTGAACTGTATAAAAAGCAATTTTTTCCAAAACACGGTTTTCAAAAGTTAAATCATTTGTGTGTTTTACGTTTTCTGACATGTAAAATACCCCATTCCTTTTATTATTAAGTTATATAACCAATAAGTTTTAATTATCATAGCAAATTTATCTACTTAACTCAAACGATATGACGCTAAAAATTGAAAAATGAGAACCAGCTTCCTAAGTCAATTTGACCATCAAAATATGCCCCTGCAATGTATCCAATTACTGAGAATACTAGGATAAATAAGGCAGGTCCAAAACCTAACCACATCCACAGTAAACCAAAAATGAAAGCAATTAGTCCGCCAATAATACGATTTCTATATGGATACCAACTACGTGGTGGTTGTTTCATATGCTCTGTGCCCCCTATCAAAATTCGGTCCTATTTGACCAAGATTATCTAACGCGCGCCTGGTTTTGACCGCGACCTTGTTGGCTTACCTGACTCGCATCATACGGTGCGGCAGATACTTTTACATTTTGAATATTTGTCCCTAAAACGCGTTCTGCACCAAGTCTTGCTTTTTCTGCGATTTGATCAGAAATCGCTTGAACTGCTTGGTTTTTATCTGTAGCGTAATCAACAGTGACTTTAGTATTTTCTGGTTTGCGTCCAAATTTCACTGTCACATTTTTATTAGACGCTTCTTTCACATCTAATAACTCTTGGTGTACCGCATGTACAACTGTATCACGGTTTACTTTCACCTCACCAAAGTCATTAGCCACTTTCAAGGTACGTGATTTTGCTGGTGCGACCAATGCCCAAATTAAAGCAACCGCAAAATAAATAAATGCAAGTGCCAATAGCACAATGACCGTATTCACTAATATTTGATTAGACACAATATATTGGTCAACAAAGTCACTTACGTATGGTATTGGATAAATGACTGCAGCTGTTGCCACTGCCGCTAATAAAACTAAGAGTGAAAATAGGATTTGAAGGAATTTTCTCAATCCACCCATTCACTCACCTCCTTCATCTAGCTTCTATATATGATATAAGTATAGCTTATCATTTTAAAGTTAAGTGTACAAATATTTTGCTGTGAAAATGGTAATAAAAAAGAAGGTATTAACCGTTACGACGGTCTCTACCTCCAACTGTAATTTCTTCACTTAAATACTTGATTCTTTCCATGATACGAGCTGATTTTGCCACATCTACCCCTTCTCTAGTCGTCGTTAGAAATTCTTCCAACTCAGCCATTGAGAAATTAGAGGTAAAGAAAGTCGATAACTGCTCTTGCATCCGGTATTGCAAAATAACACCCAGCACATCATCGCGGACCCATTCACTATTAGATTCAGCACCAATATCATCTAACACTAGCACTTGCGCCTGCTTAATTTCATTGACTCTTTGGTCAACAGTGTTGGTCCGAATACGTGATTTCAGATCTACTAACAATTCCGGGTAATGTACCAAGGTAGATTTGACCCCATGCTCAGCCAAAGTATTGACTAAAGCAGCCAGGATATGGGTTTTCCCAACCCCAAATTGCCCATGTAGGTACAAACCCTTATGATAGGCATTTGGCTTACTGGTATAGGCTGAAATAAATTGTAGACTCTTTTGAATCGCTTCAAATCGGTCTTGATAGTCATCTTTCGTCATCTTTTCAAAAGAAGCTGACCGCAGACTTTTCGGCATAGAGACCATAGTCACCCGCTTGTTCAATTCTTCGGCCTCTTGTTGTTGGATAAAGGCTTCAGTTGGATGATAATCCACATCGATAAAGTTCACGTTCATAATCAAATTTGGCGCATATTGGACGAATTTCTTTTGGCCCAAAGCATCGTTACCGTTCTCGCGCGCAAACTCATATAATTTTGAAAATGATTTCTTCACGATTTCATCTTCAAAGGTTAACTGATGTTTGGCAAGAAAAGCCTGGACATCTGGATCACTTTGAACAATGCCTTCGATTTTTGCTTGTCGCTCTTTGAACATGGGGTTGCGGTTGAACTGCTGTTTTAAGGAGTCCCCCACATTTTTCATTTGGTTGTTATCAGCCATACTTACTCACCTTCTTTTTGATTTAATGAATGCAGTAATTGTTGAATTTCTGCTTCTTGCGCACTTAAGGATGCCTTATTTTCTTGCTTGACTGCCGTGTCTTGCTTAGGCCCTTCTTGGTCACCTGCCTTTGGCGCCACCACTGGTTTTTGATATTTATCCTGTCTTGAATCAGGGTCTAACCATTTTGGTTTAACCGACTGCTTCTGCGTCTGATAACGACCTTTAGCCATCCGGTTTTTTTGCCGTTTTTCATAATTTTCAGCACTCTTCTGTTTACGTTGCTTCAAGTATAACATGGCTTCTTCAGGCTCAACCACCTTGTTTTGACGCCAGTCATCAGCAACACTCTCTAGGTATGAGCGCGTCAGCCGGTTCTGTTCCAACTCAATCAAACAGAATTGCACCATTACATTTAAGGTCGCCGGCTGAATCACTTCTGACTGGATTAACTCAGTAATGGCGTTCCCCTCAGACTTAGTCAGATAGCCGCCCTTTTGTTCCTTAATTGATTTGGCAAAGGCAATTGGTGGATAAGACCTAGCCAATTTAGAAAATGACAACTCTTCTTTTGAGAGCCCTTTCCCTAGCCAATGTTGATCAGCTTGGTCTGCCTGCTGGCGGTCTTTGGCCTCTGAAACTGTAATCCGGTCCGTTAAACCGCTACTAGTCCCTGGTGTAGATGCCTTTGCTGGCTGAACATTGCTTATACCTGTTTGACTGCTCGATTTGTCTAAAGCCAGGCGCTGCAACTTGCGTACGTCAATCGTATTGGTCCTTAGATCACTCGCTGATAAGGCCAATTCTTTCAAGTCCACCTCATCAAAACCATAGAGTTGATGTAAGGATACAAACATCTCGTTCACTTCAGCTGTAATAGCTTTTTCAGAGATGAATGACGATTGCAGCAACTCTTTTAAGGCGTTCATATCTAAGGTTGAACTAGTGATTGTAGTTGCCTTAGTTTGACTATTTTTAGCTACCAACTTATCCTCAATCTCATCCGAAATGGGATAGTATTGACTTGGTAATCGGTAGACATCTTGGAAAGTAGCAGTCACTTCCGTCCAATCTCCTGATTTCAAGTCTACTGGCATTTTGATTGAAAACTTGTCTAGCATCAATTGATAGCGGTCTTGACCCAACCGGCCCATTAAAAGACTAGACATAATCGGGTCAGAGAAAATGTGCTTAGAATCCAAAGGCGCTTGTAATTGATAAATCGTCGCCACATCATCTTGATTTTGATGACTACTTTTTTCAAAAACTTGTAATAAGCCAATTGCTTCAAGTTGCCGTCTGGCCTTCACATATTGCTCCTTACCAGCCACCATTTGTTCCATCAAATCGAAGTGGCGCAAAGGGATTGAGGCAAAGTCAGACAGTTGAATATTGGCATATAAAGTCTGGTAAAAGGCGTAAGCAGTGCCGCCAATAATGGGTTGGTATAAATGAAGTAGGACTTGCTGGTCAATATCTGAAATCCAGTGGGGTTGGGTAATTTGAACAAGCCCTTTTGGATCTAAATTTTGCCATGGGTATGTCACTGGCATTACCCTCCCTTCTATGAAATATTTAGTCTTCTACATGATCTTGGTTTGATTCTTCAGGTTTCGCATTACCTTCACCCTGGTCATTCCGCCCTCTTAACCGTTCGATTTCTCTTAGGAAAACAGTCGGATCCTCAAACTGTCGGTATACGCTAGCATAACGAATATAAGCCACTTCATCAATATCTGGTAAAGCCGCCATCAATAATTCCCCAATTTCAGAAGCTGGTACCTCATTTTGGCTACGAGACCGCAACTCAGATTCAACATCATTGGCTAACTGTTCAAGTTGGTCAGCTGATACAGGACGCTTTTCAGCAGAGCGGATCAGGCCACGCAAAACTTTCTCACGAGAAAACTCTTCTCTGGTTCCGTCACGTTTAACAACTAATAAGGGTGTTCGTTCGATGCGCTCGAAAGTGGTAAAACGGGCGCCACAGTCTAAGCACTCTCGACGTCGACGAATAGAGGTATTATTCTCCGCTGGTCGACTATCAATTACTTTTAAATTGGTTGAAGCACAATTTGGACATTGCATATATTTGACACCTCTGCTTTCAATTTTAATATACTTGAATAATTGCTCGATTTATTATAGCACAAAGGCTATTAAACCACTATTTTAGCGGTTGAAAGCCAGAGATGCCGACCCATGCATCCAATTGTTGTTCAGTATCTGTAATAGACCCCGAATTATCAATCACCACATCCGCCATCATGGCTTTTCGTTCAATGGACATTTGACTAGTCATTCGTTGAAACGCCTCAACTGAAGTTAAGTTATCCCGCTGTATTAACCGGTCTAACTGAATGGTTTCTGACACATAAATAACCATCACCTGGTCACATGCATCCACGAAATCTCCTTCAAATAATAAAGGAATGTCCATGACAATCAGTTCATGTCCTTCCGCTTCATACTTGTTTTTTTGACTGTTTAACCAGTCGCGAATAGGTTGATGTAACAATTCATTCAGTTTCTCTCGTTCTTTATCATCCGAGAAGATAATTTGGCCTAGTTTCTTACGGTCCAAAACCCCATTTGGAAAGACAATATCCTCTCCAAAATGCGCTTTAACCGCTTCTAAGCCTGGTTGTCCTGGTTCAACAACCACCCGCGCTCCGTAATCTGCATCGATGACTGGAAACCCGGCTTTCTTAAAAAATTTACTTGCTGTTGATTTACCTGTGGCAATACTGCCGGTTAGTCCTAAAATATGACCCATAGTGCCTCCGTTTTACGTTTATTAAATAGATGATGTAATGTATTTAACTGCAAGGTGAATGCGCTGGCAATGTGGACAGAAATGCGTCCCTCTTTTAGCCACGCTAATTTTCTCAATCTCAGTGCCACATCGTGGACAGGGTTGGCCCTTCTTCCCGTAGACCTTTAAATAATCGGCAAAACGACCATTCTCACCAAAGGTATTGGTATAGGTTCGAATCGTTGTCCCACCAACTTCAATGGCTGACGCCATAATCCTACGACTCTCAGTAATAATGGCTTGGATTTCCTCGTCGTATAATGATCTAGCGCTTTGTTCAGGGTGGATTTTCGCTGCAAATAAGATTTCATCTGCATAAATATTGCCAATTCCCGCAATAACCCCTTGGTCTAACAACACTGCCTTGATGGGTCTGGTTGTCTTATCAAAACGCTTTTGCAGATAATCAACAGTTAAATCTTTTGGCTCAGGACCTAATTTCAACTTGGCAATTTCCGCTTCAGTATCCGCCTTTTCAACCATATGAATCCGGCCAAACTTCCGAACATCTCGGTAACGAAGGTCATGACCGTCAGTCAGATGACAAATAACATGGGTATATTGGTCTACCGGGCTTTCCGTTGGCTCATATAGGTATTTGCCTTCCATCCGTAAATGGGCAATCCATGTTACATCAGTCCAATAGAAAAGTAAAAATTTTCCTACTCGACCTACTTTCTCTAATTGCTGGCCTGGCATCCGGCTCTCAAAGGCCTCCACACCACCTTCTGCTTGAATAATTCTTGGCCAAGTCACTGTCACAGACGATACTGTCTTACCAATAACAATTTCTTCTAGACCGCGTCGAACCGTTTCCACTTCGGGCATTTCTGGCATCACTACACCACTTTCTAATTTCTCTTCTTCATACCATTCTAATGCAAAACCTGCCTATTGAAAAGACAAGTAGGAGGTAAAGCTTGCAAGATATCTGCCATCCTTATCCACTTTATTCCACAGGCTAGAAAAGAGGTGTCAGTCTGTTTTAACTGCACCTCTTTTTATTCATTATTTAGCTTCGTACCAAGTTGCACCGTAATTAGATTCAATTTCTAATGGCACATCTAGTTGGGCTGCTGACCCCATGACTTCCGTCACTAATTTTTCTAGTGTATCAATTTCATCTTTTGGCACTTCAAAGACCAACTCATCATGGATTTGTAATAATAGATTGGCTTGTAACTTATGTTCTTTTAACGCTTCATCCATCTTCACCATGGCTATTTTAATGATATCCGCCGCCGTCCCTTGAATTGGTGTATTCATGGCATTACGTTCAGCAAATGAACGAACGTTGAAGTTCTTCGACTTCAAATCAGGTAAGTAGCGACGACGGTTGAATAGGGTTTCTACATACCCATCTTCTTTGGCTTGCTCTACAACATCCTTCATGTAAGCTTGAACACCTGGATAGTTTTCCAAGTAGGTATCGATAAAAGTCTTAGCTTCTGGACGAGAGATATTCAAGTTTTGGCTTAAACCATAGTCAGAAATCCCATAGACAATCCCGAAGTTTACCGCCTTGGCATTTCGTCTCATGTTAGACGTCACCTCTTCTTTAGCCACATTGTAGACTTTCATAGCTGTTGAAGTATGGATATCTTCTTGGTTGTTGAAGGCTTCCTGCATGTGCTTGTCACCAGAAATATGGGCTAGCACCCGTAATTCAATTTGTGAGTAGTCACTTGAAAAAATAACCCAGTCTTCGTGACTTGGCACAAAGGCTTTACGAATGCTCCGGCCTTCTTCAGAACGAATTGGAATATTTTGTAAGTTTGGATCAGCCGATGATAAACGACCTGTTGATGTTAAGGTTTGTTGGAAACGAGAGTGAATTTTACCATCCTCGTGGATAAACTCTTGTAACCCTTCAACATAAGTCGATTGCAATTTATTCAATTGACGGTAGTTTAAAATCAAGTCGATAATTGGTGCTTGGCCAGCCAATTTTTCCAAAACATCCTGGGCTGTTGAATAACCAGTCTTCGTTTTCTTAATCACCGGTAAGCCCATTTCTTCAAATAGGATAACCCCTAATTGCTTAGGTGAATTCACATTGAATTCGTGGCCTGCTTCTTTCCAGATATTGGCTTCAAGGCCGTCAATAATCTCTTGGAATTCAGCCTGCATAGTGACTAATTGTTGTTTATCCACTGAAATCCCTAAAATTTCAAGGTTTGCCAATACTAAAGCCAATGGTACCTCCATTTTTTTGTACAAGTCATCCATTTGGTTGGCTTCTAATTGCGGGCGAATGGTTTCTTGTAAACGTGCGATAATATGCACTTTACGGGCAATATGTTCGTACATGGTTTCAGCTTCTTCAGGTACGCCTCGTTTAGCCCCTTTGCCATAAATAGACTCATCATAAGACAAGTCATCCATATCAAATTCGCGTGCCACTTCAGCCAAGTCGTTAGAATTGTCGCGGGCATGGAGTAAATACGACCCAATTAAGACATCATCTACAACCCCTGCAAAGTCGATGCCTAAATAGTCCAGCATGACCTTTGTTCGTTTGGCATCAAAGACTACTTTTGTGACTTGCTCATCCGACAACCATGATTTAAATAAATCAGCCTGTAGTAAGCTAGCATCTCCAGTAAAGATTTCACTACCGTTCGTCCATGCAACAGCCACAACCTCTGAATCATGGTAGTTTTTACTCAAGTTTTCAAGGTAAATCGCATACCCATCCGCTGCAGCCACACCTGGGAAATGGTCCACTGTTAAATCCTCAGCAGACACCACATGCGTATAGGTAACCTCTTCCCAATCTTCTGTCAACAAGTCCGCCTGGTCTGAGTTTTCCAATAAACGAGACATAAAGCCATTAAAGTTCATATCCTTATAAAATGACATCAGCGGTTCAAGCTGTTTGCCTTTATAAGGTAACTCAGATAATTCAATTTTCACGGGTGCGTCCAGTTCAATCCGCGCCAACTTTTTAGACAGAATCGCATTGTTTTTTTCGTTGATCAGATTTTCTTTACGCTTCGATTTCTTCATATCGTCAATTTGCTCATACATCGCTTCCATTGACCCATATTCATGTAATAATTTTAGGGCTGTCTTTTCACCAATCCCTGATACACCGGGGTAGTTATCTGAAGAATCCCCCATTAACCCCTTCATATCAATGATTTGTTCAGGTGTAATCCCCATATCTTCCATAATCGAAGCTGGCGTATAAGATGCTAATTCAGATACCCCTTTTTTAGTGATATCTACTCGGACATTGTCACGTGCCAATTGCGTTAAATCCTTGTCCCCAGAAATCACGACAACATCAAATTCTTCAGGGTCTACTTTAGTCGCAAAAGTCCCGATAATGTCGTCCGCTTCATAGTTAGTCAACTCATAATGCGCAACCCCAAAGGCATCTAGGAGCACATTGAAAAATGGCATTTGCTCTCTAAACTCAGATGGTGTTGATTGACGCCCACCTTTATATTCATCAAAGAATTCGTTTCTAAACGTCGTTTTACCTGCGTCCCACGCCACCAAGGCATGCGTCGGCTGTTCTTTTTCCAAGATATTATTCATCATTTCATGAAAAGCAAACAAGGCATTGGTATGCATACCATTCTTGTTTACGAATGAATCGATATTATGGATGGCAAAGAAAGAACGAAAAGCCAGAGATGACCCGTCAAATAGGACGAGCTTCTTCTTTTCTTTATTAGTACTCAATTGAGTCGCCTCCTGAAATTCGTTGGAATACA
>JAEZWY010000070.1 GCA_023442905.1 Bacillota bacterium
GCGCTAAACAGTGAAGTATTACAATCACTATCGCCAGCGCAACAAGTCGTGAAAATTGTAAACGACGAATTAACTGACTTAATGGGTGGAGAGCACGAAGATATTCAATTTGCGACAACGCCACCAACAGTCATCATGATGGCTGGTCTTCAAGGTGCCGGGAAAACTACTACCGTTGGTAAGCTAGCAGCTTTCTTGAAGAAAAATGACCATAAGAAACCATTATTAGTAGCCGGTGATATTTACCGTCCAGCTGCGATTAACCAATTACAAACAATTGGTCAACAATTAGACTTACCAGTCTTTACTTTGGGTGACCAAGTGAGTCCGGTTGAGATTGCTACTAAAGCGATTGAGCATGCTAAAATGAATGGTCATGACCTAGTATTTATTGACACGGCTGGTCGTCTACAAATTGATGAACGGTTAATGACTGAGTTAAAAGATATCAAAGCGGCAGTAGAACCGGATGAAATCTTACTAACAGTTGATTCAATGACTGGTCAAGAAGCAGCTAACGTTGCTAAGGCCTTTGATGAAGAGTTAGATATTACTGGGGTTGTCTTAACTAAATTAGACGGTGATACCCGTGGTGGTGCTGCACTATCTATCGTTTCTGTAACTGGTAAACCAATTAAATTTACTGGTACCGGTGAGAAATTAAATGAGATTGAGCGTTTCTATCCAGACCGTATGGCTAACCGTATCTTAGGTATGGGGGATATGTTAACCCTTATCGAGAAAGCCCAAGCTGAATTTGATGAAAATGAAGCAGAAGCGATGGCAGCTAAGATGCGTGAAAATACCTATGACTTCAATGACTTCATCAAAAATATGGACCAAATGAATAAAATGGGTTCAATGAAGGATATCTTGAAGATGATTCCAGGTATGAATAAGATGGGGAATTTGGATGACTTAAATATTGATCCAAAGCAAATGGCTCAAACTAGAGCAATGATTCAATCGATGACCCCATTTGAACGTGAAAATCCAGATTCAATTAGCCAATCTCGTCGTCGCCGGATTGCAAAAGGTTCAGCTACTACATTACAAGAAGTGAACCGGTTGATTAAACAATTTAACGAGTCACGTAAATTGATGTCAGCTATGTCTAACGGCAACATGGGCGCTCTTCAAAATATGATGGGTGGCCTAGGAGGCGGTGGCTTCGGTGGATTTGGTGGTGGCGGTAACCGCAACAAGAACCGTGTCGCTGAATTACAAGCCAAACAAATGGCCCGTAAACTGAAAAAAGCCAAGAAAAAAGGGAAATAAGCTAATTTATAAAAATTATTTTACCCTGTAAAGAGAAAATACTTTACAAGCTGAAGAAAACTTGTTATTATATTTACTTGTGATGAGCTTTTAAGGCTTTAAATATATAAAACACTTAATTTTTAGGAGGAACTTACTCATGGCAGTAAAAATTCGTTTAAAACGTATGGGATCTAAACGTAACCCATTCTACCGTATCGTTGCAGCAGACGCACGTGCACCACGTGATGGTCGTATCATTGAAAAAATTGGTACTTACAACCCAACAACTCAACCAGAAACTATCGAGTTAGATGAAGAGTTAGCTTTAAAATGGTTAAAAGATGGTGCGCAACCAACTGATACAGTTCGTGATATTTTATCTCGTCAAGGCGTTATGAAAAAACACCACGAAAACAAATTAGAAGCTAAAGCAGCTAACAAATAAGCGTAAACATTATGAATGATATGCCAAATATTGAAGATTTATTGCTAACAATTGTGAAACCATTGGTGAATCATCCTGATGAAGTCCAATTGAACATTGTTGATGGAGATGAATTTTTAGAATACCATTTGTTGCTACATCCTGATGATGTTGGCCGGGTGATTGGCAAGGGTGGCCGCGTTGCAAACGCAATCCGTACAATTATCTATTCAGTCCGAGTAGAAGGACCAAAGAGAATTCGCTTAGTAATAGATAGAGAAAATTAAACAGGGTGTAAGAGTCGACGTTTTCTTTCTGAAGACTCCAACCCGACTAAACAGGGTGCGATAGTCGAGCTCAACTAAAGGGTGAGAGACTCGAACCCAACTTAAAGTATGTTTATACGAAGTTTGCAACAAAGTAATCCGCTTTTTGAGGGCGTGGACAGAAATGTCTGCGTCTTTTTTTATGGACTTTTAGAAGGATTTTTATCGGTGCAATTCGTTAGGATCAATCGTGCTATCTTGGTTTTTGCGGTGTATTCATGTAAAATAAGTCTTAGGTTTGACCATGATGCCTTTTTGGTGCAGTGGTCGCTAGAAATGTGAGGCGTGTTCTTTTTCCAATGAAGGTTTGAATGTTGGAAGATAGATAAGTAAGAAGGGAAGGCAATAGATATGGTGAAGATTGAGGGCATGGCTGAAGAGCAGTATTATTTAGTCGGGAAAATAGTGAATACACAGGCTTTACGCGGTGAAGTGCGTGTGATGGCGACAACTGATTTCCCGGAAGAACGCTTTAAAATAGGTGCGACTTTGGCGATTTTTAATGGTAATAAATTGGTTGAAACTGTTGAAGTAGATGGTCATCGTCTGCATAAGAATTTCAATCTCCTACATTTCAAGGGTAAGGATAATATTAATGATGTGGAGAAATTTAAAGGTTTTGACTTGAAAGTTGCTGGGGCTGAACGTGAAGCAGACCAGTTAGATGAAAACGAGTTTTACTATGACGATATTATTGGCTTAGAGGTATATACTACTGACAATGATTATTTAGGCAAGATTCGCGAAATTACGTCCTTACCGTCGAATGATGTGTGGGCTATTCAACGTCCAAATAAGGGGAAAGATATTTTGATTCCTTATATTGAAGATATCGTATTGGAGATTGATTTGGCTGCTAATCGGGTTGTGATTGAACCGATGGATGGCTTAATTGAAGACGTGGATGCAGAAAAAGGTGACGCGTAATGCAGATTGATGTATTAAGCCTTTTTCCAGAGATGTTTGAAGGTCCGATGAACACGTCGATTATTGGTAAAGCCCAGGAAAAAGGGGTAGCCAATATCGATATTACGGACTTTCGTAAGTTTGCGGTGAATAAACACGGACATGTGGATGATTACCCATATGGCGGTGGTGCTGGGATGTTGCTACGGGTTGACCCTATCAATGATGCCTTAGAAGAAATTGATGGCAAACACCCCGATACGAAAAAACGGGTCATTTTGATGGATCCAGCTGGTGAAACTTTTACGCAAAAGCATGCGGAATCATTTGCTGAAGATGACCATTTAATTTTTATTTGTGGCCATTATGAAGGCTATGACGAGCGGATTCGTTCATATGTAACCGATGAGATTTCGGTTGGAGACTATGTGCTTACTGGTGGCGAATTAGGCGCTATGATTGTGATTGATGCGACTGTTCGCTTGCTTGAAAATGCGGTTGGAAACGAGGAATCAATCACTGGTGATTCTTTCTCAACGGGACTGCTAGAATACCCACAATATACGCGTCCAGCTGAATATAAAGGAATGACGGTGCCGGACGTGTTAATGTCTGGTAACCACGCTAAGATTGCTGACTGGAAGGGGAAAGAATCCCTACGTCGGACCTATGAACGCCGACCAGATATGTTGGAAAATTATCCACTGACTGACCAACAAGCCAAATGGTTAGAAGAAATTAAAGCTGAAGCTGAATAGGACGGATAAGAGCGGTCTATTGTGTGGATCACAGTTTCACGATAGTTTTAATATGGCTATCCTTTTTATTTATTCCCTATTCTTGATACAATATGAGTTAAGAATGGGGGCGATGTTATGCCATGGAATATGCAAGATTATCCTGACAGTTTAAAAAACTTTAATGAGGTTGAACGCAAGAAGATTATTGAGATCATGAATGCCATGGAAGCTTCGGGTTACAAAGAGGAAGACTTAATACCAATTGCAATCCAACAAGGTAAAGAATGGTACCAGAATGCTTCTGATACAGAGATTTCGGAAGTTAAACAGGCAACCAACCCTAAAAAGAGCGATAACCATGATACTGAATCGGCTAATCCTGAATTGATGGATGAAGACGTGCAGGTGAAGTTTGATCATGAGCATGAACAATGGCAAGTGATTACCGTGAAGGCTGAACGCGCTGCGGATACTTTTGATTTAAAAGAGGATGCCATGAAGCGGGCTAAGGAAATTGCTGATAACAAGGGGACAAAAGCCATTACCTATACTAAGGATGGTAAGCGACAATAACATGGAAGCTATTGTAGTTAGCCATTATAAAAACACCTACCTTTAGACTATTCGAGGTAGGTGTTTATTTTTATTCAAAAATGGCATTTGCTACATTTAATTGCTTCATCAATGGTGTTTTCTTGAATTGGTGCTCGTCAATGTCTTCTAAAATAGAACGAAGCAGGTTGATACCTTCAAGGATATGTTCCCCTTTATTTAGCATGACACATTCAGCTCGTGATCCCATAGACACATCTGAAATTTCTGCACGAGATGGAACGCCTGATTTTACTAAGGATTCAAGGACCTGAGTGGCCCAAATCACAGGAATTTGCGCCGCCTCACAGAACCACAGAATTTCTTCTTGGACGACGGATAAACGAAGGTAGCCAACTTCAACAGCTAAATCCCCACGGGCAATCATAATGCCTGTTGGTCGGTAGCGATTGGCTTCAATAATAATGTTAATGAGATTTTCAAAGCCCGAGATGGTTTCTAGTTTGATAGTGGCTAGTTTATCTTGGTCTTCGGTTACTTTTTCTGCCATCACCTGATTGATATGACGAACGTCGTCCAAGTCGTGGACGAAGGAGAAGCCGATAACGTCAGCGGCTTCTTTTGAAAAATCCAAGTCATCGATATCTTTATCGGTTA
The DNA here is from genome assembly GCA_023442905.1 of Bacillota bacterium. GTDB lineage: Bacteria > Bacillota > Bacilli > Lactobacillales > Aerococcaceae > Aerococcus. The sequence goes on from JAEZWY010000070.1 coordinate 4,866, forward strand.
ATACAGGGATATTTAACTCACGATCAGGGAAGTTGATGCCTTTCGTGGCTTTCACTTTCTTACCGTTTGATGCCATTTGGGTGATGCGAATTTTTACCCCTTCAGGATAAGTTTTTTGGACTTTTCCTAGAATTTTACCATCATCAAGTGACACCGCCTCATCAACCTTTAAATCTTGAATAATTTCTGGAATTGGACAAGATAAGACAATTTCACAATCATAAAAGTCTTTTAATGTTGTATCGCTTGTGAGGAAAAAACTATCTCCCTCATAGAGCTTGGGGTTTTGTAGGGTAGTATAGATGGCTTGAATTCGTACTTTAGGACCAGCAATGTCGGTAAAAATTTTAATGTCGCGCTCGTATTTCTTGCCAGCTTGATGAATATTTTCAACCATTTTCCGCCAAGTATCTGCATCATCATGGGCGCAATTTATCCGAGCAACATCCATTCCAGAAGCGACCATTTCATCCACTAGATCTTGGTCGGTGGCTGCTTCATTCGGCATGGTAACCATAATACGGGAATAGCGGTCTTTTGCTGCTGGACCAAAGAAATCACTAGTGAGTTGGTCCAGGGTAGAACCATGTCCTTGGCTCGTTTTGGTTAAATGTTCAGGGATTTCAGCTGTTTGAATGTCTGCACTTTTTGCTAAATGATAAGTGACTAAATCTAGGGTAGCTAGGACGTGACTTTCTAGTCGACCAAGGGATGATAAACCAAGGTTACCGAGTTTTAATTGCAAATCACGAATATCACGGCGACGAAGGGCGACGTAATAGGCGAAGTTTAATGCTGCTTCCTTGAAGTCATCGCGCAGAGTATCTGGGTTCCAAGAAGTATAAATTTGTTGGCCATCTTCGTAGACTTGGTCTCGTAATGAACCCACCTCTTCATACAATTCTTTGTATATATCATTTACTTGTGTTTCATTATTTGTCATCACATTTCCACCTTTATAAAATTGAAATCGGTTTCTTTATCATTTATATTATATCTTGAAATGAGTGAGCTGACAAATTTCTACATAGCTAATGGTAGTATTTTATTGAAAAATTTGTCATTGAGCGCTTTCAAATGTAAATTCCTGTGTTAGAATAAAAGTAACAAAATTATAGGGGGCTTTTTAATTATGACTGATCATTACTTAGATCCAGAATGTGGCTACTGCCAAGCACAAGCACATCCAGAAGAAAAACACGTTGGTGATTTCGCTTACTTAGTTGGCGAACTAGCGAACTCTGTTGTTGTTGTCTTCAATGAACAATCTCATCCAGGTCGTGTAATCGTGGCGCACAAAAAACATGTGAGTGAAATGGTTGATTTAACAGACGAGGAACGTAATGACTACTTCGCAGAAGTAAATCAAGTAGCAAAAGCATTGCATAAATTGTTTAGCCCAGACAAGATTAACTATGGTGCATATGGAGATGGCGGTAGCCACTTACACTTCCATTTAGTACCTAAATATGAAGGTCAAGTAGAGTGGGGTACACCATTCGCTATGAACCCTGGTGAAACATTCTTAGCAGACGATGCTGCTTATGAAAAGATTGCTGCAGACTTAAGAGCAGAATTAGGATTATAATAGTTAGCAATAAAATTTTTGCTTGGTTTGAATTCACTATTTGGTCTAAGATAGATTTCTTTTTTTATTTTTTCCAACTTTCTATTTACAATAAGTGATAAATTTGATATACTACTAAAGGTGTTGTTTCAACACATACTTTATGATATTCCGCTGTGGCAAAACTGCCATATGAGTGTTGTTGGAAGGAGAGAATCTACATGAGTAATTTAATTGATCAAATCACTTCAGAACAACTACGTAATGATGTACCTGACTTCCGTCCTGGTGACACTGTTCGTGTACACGCGAAAGTTGTTGAGGGTGAACGTGAACGTATCCAGTTATTTGACGGTGTTGTAATTCAACGTCGTGGTGCTGGTATCAGCGAAACTTACACAGTTCGTAAAATTTCAAACGGTGTTGGTGTTGAACGTACTTTCCCAGTACACACACCACGCGTAGCTAAAATTGAAGTATTACGTGAAGGTAAAGTTCGTCGTGCTAAATTGTTCTACTTACGTGACTTACATGGTAAAGCTGCACGTATTCCAGAGCGTCGCCGTAACAAACAAAAATAATGCTACTACAGTAGCTATACAGAGAATCCCAATCGAGCTTTTTCTTGGTTGGGATTTTTTTATTTGGATTTACATTTAAAGAGCCATTTTATCAGAGAGGGGTATGGTAGTGATGCATGAAGGACGGTTGAATTATCGTTTGGGTTTATTGTCGGTTGTAACTGGGGTTATCGTGGGAATTGTGTTGTCTGGATTTCGACTGGCTATTCCAGCAATCATGCATGTGGTTGAGGATGTTTTGGTCTGGGGACAGACTTCGATTTGGCACAGCATCGGCTTTGTTTTGATGTTTGCGGTTATCGGCTGCATTGTGGCTTGGACAGCTAAGCAGGAACCTATGATTGGTGGGTCAGGTATTCCACAAATTGCCGGGAAATTAAGCGGTAAGCTCAATTTTTCATGGGCATCGGTCTTATTTTATAAATTATTAGGTGGTTTATTGGCTATCGGATCAGGTTTGACGCTTGGGCGTGAAGGTCCTTCTGTTCAAATCGGTGCTTCAATCGGGCAAGGGGTGGCAGAAGTTACTAAAACGCCTGCTAAATCCGGTAAATACTTGATTGTTGGGGCTGCAGGAGCCGGTTTGGCGACAGCTTTTAATGCGCCAGTATCCGGTATTATATTCTGCCTGGAAGAACTTTTGAAGAAGGTTACCCGTCGTGGATTTTTGTCTGCCACTCTAACGATAATTACAGCATCTTTAGTATCGATAGCACTGATTGGAGATGATGCTGCTATCACTATTCCTCAAGCTTTACATGTAGAAATGACTACTTACCCGTATCTACTTATTTTAGGGATCTTGTTAGGTTTATCTGGTGTATTATTTAATAAAGTCATCATGTGGTCCAAAGCTTTATATAGCAAATGGACTGCACCTACTTTTTGGAAAATGGTTTTTCCCTTTGTGCTAACGGCACTTGTACTTTTGATGGATGTGCGGTTAATCGGGTCGGGCGAAGAACTCATTTTGCTACCATTTTTAGATAATCCGGGTCTGTTGACCTTGCTCTATCTATTCCTGGCAAAACTAGTTCTGCTCGGTGTGGCATTTGGTTCCGGAATACCTGGAGGCATCTTTTTCCCATTGTTATCTCTTGGTGCTTTACTAGGTAATATATACGCGAGTGGATTGCATGTTTTTGGACTAGTGGATGCATACACGGTTACGGTCTTTACTGTCATTGCGATGGCAGCGCATTTTGCAGCGATTGTCCGCGCACCATTAACAGGTATTTTCTTGATTCTAGAAATGACAGGGGGCTCTATCCAGTACTTGTTACCGATTGCCATTGTGACTTACATTGCTTATTTCGTGGCGGAAATATACCAATCTGAGCCTATATACGAATCTTTATTAGGGTTGATGGTGAGTGATTCAGAATAGCTTCTTTGGTGGTGTAGTGGTTTATTCACAGAACATGGAAATGATGGCCTTATATTTACCAAAGTTAGATGATTAAAAATACAAAAACAGCTATTAGGTGGTTGATATCACCTAGTAGCTGTTTTTTATGTATCGAAAATTCGCTTATTTATTTACTTAGATACTATTCTTTAATCTTCTAGGAAAATCGCTTTTGTTTCTAAGTAATCTTCAACACCAAATAGACCGTTTTCGCGACCTAAACCGGATTGTTTGTAGCCACCAAATGGCGCAAGCGGATTACGTTCTGATTTGTTTACAAAGATATTACCAGTTCGTAATTGCTTAGCTACTTTATAAGCATCTTCAGTAGGTCCAACTACTGCACCTGAAAGGCCATAAATTGAGTCATTTGCAATTTCAATGGCCTCTTCTTCAGTATCGTAGGTGATGATGACAAGTACAGGACCAAAAATTTCTTCTTGGGCAATCGTCATATCATTAGTCACGTTTGTGAAGACAGTTGGTGTTACAAAATGACCAGTTTCAATGGCTGGTTTTTTATCACCGACTAAAACTTTAGCACCTTCTGCTTTACCTTTTTCAATATATTCGAGTACTGTTTTCTTTTGATTAGCAGATACCATTGGGCCAACAAGCGTATTTGGATCAGCAGGATCACCGATAACGACGTTCTCTTCATAGAAAGATTTTACTTCAGCTTCTACATCAGCTAATTCGTCTTTAGGCACTAACAGTCTTGTGAGTGCAGTACAAGTTTGACCTTGGTTGTTTAAAATAGTGCCCATTGCTTTTTTAACTGCAAAGGATAAATCGCCACCAGGTAAATAAACTAACGCAGATTTACCACCTAGTTCAAGAATGATATGTTTGATGCCTTTTGCAGCATTTTCATATAGTCCTTGACCAACTTCTGTTGATCCAGTAAAGGAAACAACGGCAACATCTTCATGTTCAGCTAGATAGTTTCCGACACCGCCACCACTACCAAGGATTAGGTTGAATACACCTTTTGGAAAGCCTACTTTTTCAGCTAATTCGAATAGTTTAACTGCAGTGAGTGGTGTATCAGATGCTGGTTTAACAACTACGGTATTCCCAGCTAATAAAGCAGGTGTGAATTTACGTTGAATTTGATTTAACGGATAGTTCCAAGG
>JAEZWY010000080.1 GCA_023442905.1 Bacillota bacterium
GATTTTTAAAATCACTGGAAAGTCCTACCGTCTAAAAGGAAAGTTAAAAAGTGACTAACTAATTAAATTGCCCAAAACCTACATTTTTAGATTGCCGAATACCTACAATTTTAAATTGCCCTTGACAGCGTTGGCGGTATAGCATTGAAGACAGACGTAATCTGATGAATAATCGCTTCTTATTTATCAGCTTACAAACAGTAGCTGGTATTTGTTTGATGCTGTCTTCCTTTATTGTGGAAGGCGTTCGCTTTGATTTTCGTCCTGTATTATTTGCCTATACCATAGTTTATTTAGGCAAGGAAATTGCATACCCATCAATGATCTTGATTGCAATTTGCCGCTTTTTATTTGGTGATTTATTAGTATCTAGCATAGGCCTTATAATTGTCTTTGCTTATATACTATTGAGTTTAGGATTGTTTGATCGTTTTAAAGAAAAATTTTCACCATTACTACAATTATGGATTTTAGTCCTTGTAACAACTATGATTACTATACCAGTTTCACTCGTTCGATTAGATGAAGCACCTAAAATATTTTTATCTTATTTATTGCTAGCTGGTCTTTCCTCTGTATTTATTTATATTTCTTATCATTTCACCAATGATTTAGATAAATTGTACCAATCCTCTGTTCATGATAGCCTGACTAGACTATATAATGCCCGAAAATTAGAAGAAGATTTAGCGGAAATCTCAAGAGATAACCATTCGTATTCAGTTCTGATTTTAGATATAGATAATTTTAAAAAATTAAATGATACATATGGACATCTTGTTGGAGACAAAGCTTTAGAAGAAATTGGGATAGTTTTTAATGATTTGAAATCTGATTTATATGATTATTATCGCTATGGGGGTGAAGAGTTTGTCAGTTTGGTATTTGATTGGACTGGTCAGAAAACGATAGATTTAGCGGAGACAATTCATCAAAAAATCTCTGAGATGGTCATATATAGTGAAGAGGGCGAAGTGATTACTTTTACTGTATCTATAGGGGTAGCGCACAGGAAGCCCCATGAAGATATGAAAATTACCTTACTTAGAGCAGATCAAGCACTTTATCAAGCAAAACATCAAGGAAAAAACCAAACAGTAAGTGATAAGAGAAATATAAATATTCACTAAGCTATCAAATTTCATCATATCCGCATATTTCTTCATCTTCCCCCTAGGAATTTCAGCCTAAAGATTGATACAATAGCTATAATACAAGAGTAGACTAGATAAGTCTTCTGTAGACATCTAGTAAAAAATGGAATGAAAGAGGAGAATAGATGAATAATAAAAAAGATGTCGTTTTTTCGGCAGATTGGTTTATACGTGTACTTAAAGGTGCAGCTGTAGGTATTGGAGGTATCCTTCCAGGATTATCTGGTGGTGTATTAGCCGTTATTTTTGGACTATACGACCAAATCATTAACTTTTTAGCCAACATTACTGAAAACTTTTGGAAAAATGTCCGCTACTTTATTCCTGTGGGTATTGGTTTCTTGCTAGGAATCCTTGTATTCTCAATTTTTGTTGAAAAAGCATTTGGCTTATATGCAGCAATCTTTATTACCTTATTTATAGGCTTTGTAGTCGGCACATTACCTTCACTATTTAAATCTGCAGGTAAAGAAGGTAGAAGTACTTCTGATTTAACAATATTAGCAATTACGGCTATTATTATTTTTCTAATTATGTATTTTGGAGGTCAAGGTATTACACAAGTTACACCTTCCTTTATTGCTTGGGTTCTTTCTGGCGCTTTAATTGGTTTAGGTGTGATTGTACCTGGGATGAGTCCATCAAACTTTTTAATTTACTTTGGTTTGTATGACAAAATGGCTGCTGGTATTGCTGCACTTGATTTTTCAGTTATTATTCCGCTTGGACTAGGTGGCTTACTATGTGTCATCGGCTTAGCTAAAGCAGCTGAGTGGGCCTTTAAACATTACTATTCAAAAATGTATCATTTTATTTTGGGGACAGTAATCGGTTCATCAATTGCATTATTCCCAACACAAGTGTTTCCAGGTTTTTCTACTGAAGGATTAACAAACTCAGGTTTATCATTTATGAGTACTTTAATTTGGTGTGTAATTGCTTTTGTAATCGGTACAATCTTTTCACTTTGGTTCTCAAAAATAGAAGAAAAATATTCTAATGACTAGCTAGATTAAAACAGGTATCTCTTTTTAGGAGGTACCTGTTTTATTTTACGATTAATAATTTATTTTGTATAATGGCAAGATACAGGAGTAGATAGGTGTAGGGAAGGGAGTGAGGTTGATGGAAACGATTAAAGATGTATTTGAACAACAGATATACAAAGTATCAGCTTTGTATATAGATTATCAGAATAATCCATTTTCCGTGAAACTTGTTCATGATCTAAGAGTAGCTATTCGAGAGTTACGAGGCCTCTTAAATTTTATCAAAAAACAGATTGATGAAGGATATTATGACCAGTTAAACCAACAATTAGCTGAGGCAGGACGTGTATTTAGTCCACTTCGAGAATTGGATGTTTTATATGCCTATTGTGAGCGGTATGCAATTCATCATCCTGAAAATAGTAATCATTATTACGATTTATTTAATACCTTTATGAAAGACAGACGTTTAGAAATGAATCGAACTTTTAACAAAGGTAATATGGACACGGTTCAACAAGCAATTGAAAGTGCAAAGCGGGTAGTTGAATTAGATTTATTTGATCAAAAGAAGGATTGGAAAAAGTATGCACTCAAACGTTTCAAGAGAAAAAATAAAAAATTACGTCATGCCTACCAAGATGTAAATACTTTAGACTACCAAGCAGTGCACGAGCTAAGGAAAAGTGCCAGGAAACTTCGTTATGCAGCTACTTATTTTAATGAGACATTACCAAAGGATTTAAACAAATATATTAAGGAAACCAAAGCTATTCAAACTGAATTAGGTGAAATAACGGATGCCCATGTAAATTATGATTTATTAAATGTATATGCTGAAAAAATAGACGATGAGCATGTGCACAACTTATTACGCCAAATCCGAGACAGTATTGATTTATCAAAATAAAAGTATTTAAGTGAGCAAATAGAAAAAGCAGCTGGTTTGGCCAACTGCTTTTTCTGTAGTTTGTATTTGACTTATAGGATGCCTTAAAAGTTACGAGGGTATTTAATGCCTCTCGCTAGAATCGTTCATTAGCATATCTTGTTAAGAATGCTTTAGTTCTTTCTTGTTTAGGTGTATCAATCACTTCTTTGGCTGGTCCTTGTTCAACAATTACACCTTTATCCATGAATACAATATTCGTTGATACATCTCTGGCAAAGGCCATTTCATGTGTCACAACAATCATCGTTAATCCTTCTTTAGCTAATTGCGTCATGGTTTCCAATACCTCACCGACCATTTCTGGGTCAAGGGCAGAAGTAGGCTCATCGAATAATAATACCTCAGGATCCATTGAAAGTGCACGCGCGATAGCTACACGTTGTTGTTGACCACCGGAAAGTTGTTCTGGACGAGCATCACGATATGGTGCCATGCCTACTTTTTCCAAGTTTTTGAGTGCAACTGCTTCTGCCTCAGCTTGACTACGGCCTAAAATCTTACGTTGGCCAACAGTACAATTTTCAAGTGCAGTGAAATTTTTAAATAAGTTAAATGATTGGAATACCATACCAACTTGGGTACGGTATTTATTAATATTCATTTTTTTACCATTTAAAATGGATTGCCCGTGATATAAAATATCGCCACCAGTTGGTTCTTCTAATAGGTTTAAACAACGTAGTAGGGTAGACTTTCCAGACCCAGAAGACCCAATAATAGAGGTAACTTGTCCTGGGCGTACTTGAAAGTCGATATCTCTAAGGACTAAATTTTCGCCAAAACGTTTTTCTAAATGTTGAACATTTAAGATTAGTTGATCTTGGTTTTGCATGTCTTTTTCCTCCTATTGTTCTTTTGGACTATTTACTACTGAATTCGTACTAGATTCATAGACATGGTAAGTCTTTTTCCCAGCCATTCTACTCTCAATAAAATTCAAGACACGAGTAGTTGTAAATGTTAATACGAAGTAGATAATGGCTGTAATTAAGAATGTTTGGAAGGTTAAGTATGTTGAACCTGCAGCAGACTTGGTAACGAAGAATAACTCAGTTACCGCAATTACATTCAATACAGACGTATCTTTAATATTGATTACAAATTCATTACCCAAGGCTGGTAGGATTGAACGTATAGCTTGTGGTAACACAATTGTTGTCATTGTTTGATAATGGTTCATTCCAATTGCACGTGCAGCTTCTGTTTGGCCTTTATCTACTGAGGTAATACCACCACGAATAACTTCTGCAAGGTAAGCTCCTGTATTAATAGATACAATCAGTAATGCAGCGAACATAGTAGACATTTGGAAGTTGAAGAATAATCTTGAACCATAGAAAATCATCATGGCTTGGACCATCATCGGCGTACCACGGAAAATTTCAATGTATGCAGAAATTAAAAAGTCGAATAATTTATAGAAAAAGTAACCGACTGGCTTTTGATCACGACGAACAATTAGCGAACGATAAATAGCAATTAGTAATCCGATAACGAAACCTATGATAGTTGAACTTAAAGCAATAAACATAGTATTACCAGCACCAACTAAGAATTGAGAACCGTATGTTTGCCAAATTCCTGCTACCTCAGACCAGAAACCAGCACTTTCACCACGTTCATTAAGGTTTACCATATCTTCCATTAATTGGTCACGGTCAGCAGTTGGAATAATGCTTAAGGCTTCATTCATAATCGCTGTTAATGGCGAATCTTTTCTAGTTGCTACGGCAATATCAGAAGTGACTTCGCCTAAATCAAATCCTTGACCTTCAGCAAATTCAACATAAGTTAGGTCAGGATTAGCTGCCACAGCAGCCATGGCACCAGGTTTTTCAGAGACATACGCATCAACTGAACCCGCACTCAGTGCTGTGATCATTGTAGGGAATGAATCTAAAGCAGTTGCTTGGTTGACATTAGGGATTTGTGGGATTAGATCATAATGGAAAGTGTTTAATTGACCAGTTACTGTGGTACCAGTAAAATCATCTAAGGTTGTTGCATTAGCATATTCACCATCTGCCATTGTCACAAGAACAATATCAGATGAGTAATATGAATCTGAGAAGTCCATTTGTTCTAAACGTTCTGCTGTTGGTGACATACCAGCGATGATGACATCAATCATGCCAGATTCAAGAGCAGGCGGTAGACCGTCCCATTCTAATTTAACGATTTCAAGGTCTAAGCTAAGTGAATCAGCTAAACGCTTAGCGATTTGAACATCATAGCCGTTTGCGTATTCACCGTCAGAATTTGCTATAGGGACCGCACCATCAGCATCGGATGTTTGCGACCAGTTGAAAGGTGCATAGTTGGCTTCCATACCGACACGTAACACGCCATCTTGGTCTAAACCTTCTGCTAGCGCAGCTTCATCTACTTCAATAGTCGTACCTACTTCACTCGCCTCAACGAATGAAGATGTTGGTCCAACAACAGCAAATATAATGGTTAAAACAGCAATGAATACTTTTTGCCAAGTGTTACTTACTTTGTAATTTTTCATAAAATAACCTCCCGAAAATAATTAAAAGCCTCTACGGCAATAAATTGCAATAGAGGCTTCCATTCGTACGCAGTTAGACCAACTCTGGTCTTTCGTCGTTACTCATAGGATAGCGCATCACTAGAATAAGTGACAGTCATAAACATATTTTGTTTATGCCCAATATTTCAACTTGGGGTTAAAATATTTCGGCGAATATTCCTTTCCATACTGTCATAGCTCCCGCTCGAGTATGTACTGATAAGCTCCGCACCTCTATCTCAATATATCGTATCCCATCATACACGAAGAATAATGAATTGTCATGAAAATCTGATTAAATCTTCCATATGAGCCCAAAAATATTGCAAATTCATGAGTCTTTATCCCAGATAATGGCTAGGTCTAGCCATTATCTGGGATAAATGGTAAAATATTTAAGATTATGAAAGCAAGATGATTTGCAAAGACAAACAGTTAAAAAAGTTGGAGTGACAAATATGTCGAATGACGAAAAAAATAGAGTAACAGCAAAATTGGGTTATCACAAATTCACTATTAAGAGTCATAAAACTAGTGAACATATTCAGCAAGTTAGTCGGGATATTAACCAATTGCTTGCTGATATCAATAAAAAGAACCCAAATATGTCTATGGAAGAAATGGCGTTATTGGTAGCATTGAATATCCAATCTGATAATTTGGACTTACAGGATCAAATGGCAGCTAAGTCAAAAGAGAACGCTGATCTAATGGTACGCGTGAAGTCCATGGAACAAACTATGGGCACCTTAGTGAAAGAAATCGCAGAAATAGAAAAAGAAAAACTACGTGCTGGGCAAGATGCTGAAAAAGGAAAATCTAGCCAGAGTCAAACAAAGACACGAACTCAAAAAACTGGACAAACAAAACAAACAGGGACGCAAGCTAACAAAGATCAAGAAATTCCTCAAATTAGCCAACCTAGTTTGAAATCAAGTGTCAACACTGCTTCAAAACAATTGGGACGTTTACGCCAAACACCAAGATCATAGGCAGTAGATAAAATTGAGGACTCACGGGAGGAAAGTATGATCAGTTTTTTTATTTTACTATTTTTTATTCTAAGCGTTGGTGTTGGTATTTACCGAGGAGCTTTAATACAAGGAATTCATTCACTAGGTTTATTGATCGCATACTTATTTGCGTTATTGTTTTATCAAAACCTTGTTGATATTGTATCTTTATGGGTGCCTTATGTGGGGTTTGATATCGAAAATACTTTTGCATATTATCCAGCTAGCCTACTACAAAATATGGATATTATTTATTTTAGATTAGTTGCAATCTTAATAATTATCGTTATCGTATGGTTGATAACTAAGTTACTTACATATAGTGTTAGAGATTTGAAATTTAAAGAGATGGATATTCAATGGAATGGCATTCTTGGTGGTTTATTCGGATTCTTCTCAGCTTGGTTCTGGACATTCTTTATTTTGATGTTTATGTCGGTATTAACTTTTGAAGTTGTTCAATCAAGTTTAGCGAATTCAACTATTGCAAACTTTATTATTTTGAATACGCCAATTTTTTCTGGACAAGTATTTAATATCCTATTGCAGGGATTAGGCAATTTACCATTCTAACAACGTACAAATACATGCCTTTGCGTAGTGCGCAATCATGGCAACCGTTATGGCTGTGATATTTATCACGGCCTATTTCCAACTTAAGGCGACTTTTTAAGTTCGTTCCCTTATTAAAAATTGAAGGAGGGCACATTTTGAATCCTAAAATATATCAAACCTTAGAATTTGAAAAAATACAACAACAATTAGCTAAAGAAACCCGCACAGAAATCGGGAAAATTCAGGCATTAAACCTAACACCAAGCTCGAAAGCGGAGGAAATTGAACAACAATTACAAAGTGTTGATGATGTGAAACACTTGTTTGAATTAGACAAGCGTATTCCTGTTAGTCAATTAATCAACGTTAAGCCTTATTTAAAAAGATTAGATATTGGAGCTGATCTAAATGGTAAAGAGTTGGCAGCCATAAGCCGTGTTCTACGTGCAACTGGTGAAGTGTCTACCTTCTTTAGGAAACTAAGAGAGGCGCAAGTAGAATTACAACAGCTATATACAATAGCAGAAGACTTTATTGATTTACGTGACCTAATGCGTAAAATGCAAAATGCTATTGCGGAAGATGGGTCAGTTTATGATAATGCCTCAGCAACCCTGCATGGCTTGCGACAAGGAATAAAACGTGAGGAAGCTGGTATCCGAGTTAAGCTTGATCAAATAATACGGTCAAATAAAGCTTCTTATTTGAGCGAAGCAATCATTACAATTCGAAATAATCGTTTTGTTATTCCGGTAAAGCAAGAATATAGAAATGCATTTGGTGGAGTTGTCCATGACCAATCCTCTTCTGGACAAACTTTATATATCGAACCGCAAACTGTTTTGGATGCAAATAACCACTTGCGTTCACTACAAGTCCAAGAAGATGAGGAAATTAGACGTATTTTCCAAGAACTATCGGCTGAATTAGCACCATATACGAATGAGATTGCGGAAAATAACCAACGATTGGGAGACCTTGACTTAATCCAAGCAAAATTCTTTTTTGCACGTGAAATTGGGGCTAATCGGCCAATTTTAGCAAAAGAATCAGAACGCATTAACTTAAAAGAGGCTAGACATCCACTGCTAGACCGTAAATTAGTTGTTGCTAATGATATTCATTTTAGTGATGACTACAATATGATTGTTATTACAGGACCCAATACCGGTGGTAAAACAATTACATTGAAAACGGTAGGCTTACTGCAATTAATGGCACAATCTGGTCTATACATTACTGCAAAAGTGGATTCACGTGTAGAAATTTTTAATGAAATTTTTGCGGATATTGGTGATGAGCAATCAATTGAGCAAAGTTTATCTACCTTTTCAGGCCATATGACAAATATTATCCGTATCGTTAAAGAAGCAGATGATCATTCACTTGTCTTGATTGACGAGTTGGGATCTGGTACCGATCCTCAGGAAGGGGCAGCTATTGCTATCGCCGTATTGAACCGTTTTGCTTTCTTAAATGCTCGAGTGATGGCCACTACCCATTATCCAGAATTGAAAACATTTGCCTATGAACATACAGGCGCTATCAATGCCTCAATGGAATTTAACGAAATAACTTTAGAACCGACTTATCAATTGTTGATTGGTGTACCTGGTCGTTCAAACGCCTTTGACATCTCACAACGTTTAGGGTTACCAGTTGAAATGGTTGACGAAGCTCGCTCTTATATCCAAGAAGACAGCCAAAATCTGAATGAAATGCTACTTGACTTAGAAGCACAACGTCATGAGTATGAAGACCTATCAGCCGAAGCTGCTAAAGACTTAGCAGATGCTGAAAATCTCTTGAATGATTTGAAAAAAGCACAAGCCAGTTTAGAAGCTGATAAACAAACTTACATGAATCGTGCTCGAAAAGAAGCCAATCAGTTAGTTGAAGAAACAAAAGAAAAAGCTGATGCCATTCTAGCGGAAATTCGTGAATGGCAAATTAATCATCCAACAATAGGTAATATTAAAGAACATGAGATGATTGATCGTCAAAGCGCCTTAACTAATTTAACGCAAGAAGAAAGTCAATTGAAGAAAAACAAAGTCTTGCAAAAAGCGAAGAAAAATAAAGCTAGAAAAGCGAACTTCGAGGCTGGTGATGAAGTGAATGTACTAACCTACGGCCAACGTGGTACATTGGTTGAAAAACGTGATGATGACTGGGTTGTACAAATGGGTATGCTAAAAATGGAAGTAGCAGAAAAAGATTTATCATTAGTTGATGAAAAACCTAAAAAAGAAAAAAATCATCGTGCAGGAATTAAGGCAAGTAAAGCAAAATCCGTCAATACCAGCCTAGATTTACGTGGCGAACGATATGAAGAGGCTATGATTCGTTTAAGTAATTTTATTGATTCAGCGCTACTTGCTGGGCATGGCCAGGTAACGATTATCCATGGTCACGGGACTGGTGCTTTAAGACAAGGGGTACAGAAGGCTTTGAAAAATCATCCGCGTGTTGAAACATTCGAATTTGCCCCATATAATATGGGTGGAAATGGTGCCACAATCGCTAAATTTAAAGGCTAACCTCTAAAAAGCAGATAAATGTTCAAATTGGTCAGAAAATGCTATAATGACGAAGAATAAAAATGAGAGGGGTAATATAAATGGTTAAAGCTATTACAGATGCAGAATTTAAAAATGAAACAGATGAAGGCGTTGTATTAATCGATTTTTGGGCTACTTGGTGTGGACCTTGTCGTATGCAATCACCAATCGTTGAAACTTTAGATGACGAAATGGGTGACCAAGTTAAATTCACTAAAATGGATGTAGATGACAATCCAGAAACAGCACGTGAATTTGGTATCATGTCCATCCCAACATTAATGATCAAAAAAGACGGTCAAGTTGTTGAACAATTAGTTGGTTATACACCTAAAGAAAACTTAGAACAAGTATTAAACCAATACTTATAATGATAAATGAAAAAAGCGGTCGGAAAAATTTCCGAACGCTTTTTTATTTAATAACACAGTAGACTATTGAGCAACTACTGGAATCCACATCTGGCCAAAATATTTACCGTCTCTAAGTCCCATTTGAACTACTGCATTTGGACCACCCACATAAGCATAATCAGTGATTTGACCCAAGATTTCTCCGAAAGTGGTATTTGTTAGATAGTCATTTAAGGCTTCTGATTCTTCAGCATACCCTTCAACAACGACATATTTGCCCGCAGGAAATTCAATGATTCGTGTCGCATTTGTTAGGTCTTTTTCTGTTTCTACACCAACATAATGCATCATTTTATTATCGTAGGCTTCATTTACAACAAATAGGAATTTATTTGTAGATATAGATAATAAGTCATTTATAGTGCCACCTTGATTTACCTTATCCCAGAAATTTGTTTTTTGTTTTTTGATTTCTGTGAAGTCTGTATAATGAGCAGTTAATTCAGTACCAATACCAGTGACCCTGAAAGCATCTTTATCCTCTAGGTAATAATTTGACATGTAAAACACTCCTTTTCACTTAAATCTAATGAAATATCAGCAAAGATATTCATATCTTTGTTAAACTAATCATAACAAGAAAAGGTATCAAAAACTGATACAATTAATTTATAGGTGATAAAGTATGAAGAAATTTGAGCGAATAAATACCATTATGCATTATATTCAAAATAGGGGACACTTCACAATTCGAGAAATTAGTGAAAATTTCAACATTTCCCGTTCAACTGCAATACGTGATATCCAAGAAATTGAGGATATGGGGGTTCCACTTGTAACAGAGGTTGGACGGGATGGTGGTTACTTTGTAATGAAGAACTCACTTACGCCACATATTCAATTCACCGAAGATGAAATTAAGGCTTTGGCCCTAGCTTTCTATGCTTCTAAAAATCAACAATTTCCATTTTTAAAAGGGCGCCAATCACTAACTGAAAAGTTGTTAGCTATGATTTCTGATACTCAAAAAGATCATTTAATTCAATTGAGTGAAGCCATTGTATTTGAATCGACAAATCCCTTGAATACAAACCTACTAGAACTATCTGATCAAGCTAATCCGGAGTTAGAACGGTTACTGCTTGCGTATCTTGAAGCTAATTCAGTTAGACTACTACTGCAAAATCAAACAAACATGTTTCTTAGCCTTTATCGCTTTTATCATTATCATGATGGTTGGAAGGTTCAGGGCTTAGACTTGGATAAAAATAAGCTGGTATCGATTGAGCTAACCGATATTCAAGAAGTAGCGATCATTTCTGTTAGTGATAGATATTCACAAGCAGAAATGAATAAAAAACTGCAAGACTTAAAACCAACAGCGAATGTTATTTTGTCAGTAAATTCTATAGCCATCAAGCAATTTAAAAAGTATCATCCGGTTAATTTCACAATCCGATATCTAGACCCTTTTCAAACGACCGCGATTATTCAAGGATTTGTTGACATAGATATCTCTAAAAATGAAAAAGACGACCTCGTTTCATGGATATTATTTTTAGGGGAGGAGATAGTAATCAAAATAGCGCCTAATTGGTTAAAACAACAAGTGGTTGAGCGGTTAAACGTAATGAAAAAAGTAGTAGAAACCAATTAGCTTGGTTTTCATACTACTTTTTATTGATAATAATTTTAAAATCAAATGAATGATGTTATAGCTTGTTTATTCTATTAATTTACGGCCTTCATTTCCTTTTTCTATGTTATCTAAGATATCCCGGTTCAAGAAGCCTTCTTCATATTGTTTACGCCAGTCCATAAATCCTGCATCTAAGCCACGAATTAAAACCTCCGCAGTACCTATATTAGTTGCTAAGGGAATGTTGTACACATCACACAAACGAATTAAGGCAGTTACGTCTGGTTCATGCGGCATAGCAGCTAATGGATCACGCATAAAAATAACAAGATCCATTTCATTTTGGGAAATCGCTGCACCAACTTGCTGGTCACCACCAAGAGGACCTGATTTGAAGCGGTGGACGTCTAAACCTGTGGCTTCGATAATACGCAAACCTGTAGTTCCAGTCGCAAATAATTCATGCTTCTCTAAAATAAATTTGTAGGCTGTTGCAAAAGAAACCATCATTTCTTTTTTTGAATCATGGGCAATAAGTGCAATTTTCATATAGCATATCCTCCAGTTCATATCGACAATTTTCCTGCGCGATAACACTTTCACACATTTTTTTAAATTACATTTAATAAATGCGAAAGAGTGAAGTGAATCGTTTTCTTCTGTTATAATTGTACCATAGATTAGAATTTGTTCATTGCGATTTTTGAACAATTTATTTGTCGAAGGAGGTTATCATGAACAGACCTATAGGATTCTTAGATTCAGGTGTAGGAGGCCTAACGGTAGTTAAGGAAGCAATGCGGCAATTACCCAATGAATCAATCATTTATATAGGTGACAATGCACGGTGTCCTTATGGGCCAAGAAGTGTCGAAGAAATAGCGACTTTTACGAATCAAATGGTCGATTTCTTATTGACCAAAGACATCAAATTGTTAGTTATTGCTTGTAATACTGCGACTGCGGTTGCCCTAGATGAAATAAAACAGCGGGTATCTATACCAGTAATTGGCGTAATTCAGCCAGGAGCACGTGCAGGGAATAAATACACAAAAAATGGCAAAATTGGTGTTTTAGGTACAGAAGGGACGATTAAAAGCGGCGTATATCTTGATAATTTATTACAAAAGAATAAGGATCTCGAAACAATATCGCTCGCATGTCCAGCTTTTGTGCCCTTAGTTGAAAGTCAGCAATATGACACACCATTAGCTAAAAAGATTGTGGCAGAAACTTTGGCCCCAATTAAAAACAAAGGATTAGATACGGTCATTTTAGGTTGTACTCATTATCCGTTATTACGGGAAACGATTCAAAAAAATTTAGGACATTCAGTGAAATTGATTGATTCTGGGCAAGAAACAATTTCAGATGTTTCTATACTGCTAGATTATAATGACATTGCTAAAATGTCCGATGACCCGTCACCGAAAGTAAGACAATTTTATACAACCGGGTCACCTGAACTATTTAAAAAAATTGCTGATGATTGGCTAGCTGAGCCAATTGAAGTAAACCGTGTCACCATTGATACACTTGAAAACATTCAAAGACAAATGAAAGAAGGCTAATACACAAATGAAACAAGTTATGATAGCAACTGCTAATCAAGGTAAAGCCAAAGAGTTTAAGCATCTATTTGACCAATATGGAATAGAAGTTAAAACGCTGTTAGATTTTCCAGATTACCCTGAAATTCCTGAAACTGGCACAACATTTATAGAAAATGCTACGATTAAGGCAACTACAGCGGCAAAAGATTTGCATATTCCGGTGATTGCTGATGATTCAGGATTAGCAGTAGATGCACTGAACGGTGCACCAGGTGTCTATTCCGCACGATACGCTGGGCTAGAGAAATCTGATGCCCATAACCGACAAAAAGTGTTAGCTGAGATGGTTGATGTCGCAGATGAGGATAGAGGTGCGACATTCCATACTTATTTAGTGGTTGCTGATGCCGACGGTCAAGTAATCAATCAATACCATGGTACTTTATCCGGAGTGATTATACGCGAAGAACGGGGAGAAAATGGTTTTGGATATGATCCGATTTTTTATTTACCTAGCGAAGGTTCAACAACTGCTGAGATGTCTGCAGATAAAAAAGATTCATTAAGTCACCGAGGCAATGCCTTACGGTTACTAGCCAAAGATTTGGAAAGCGGGGAGCTGAAGTTATATGAAGATACTGATTACTAGTGATAATCATGGAGATCATGAAGCCTTAGTTAATTTAGTCTTAAAAGCAGGGGATGATATCGACTTATTTATCCACTGCGGTGATTCAGAATTATCGGAAGATGATACGATTTGGGGTATTTTCCATACTGTACGTGGAAATACAGACTATGGTAATTATAAGGATGCAATTAGTCTAAATACACCTGAGGGTAAAATTGTTGTCACACATGGCCACTTATATGGTGTAAAACAAAACTTGAAGAAATTGGTTGCCTTAGCGAAAGAAAACCAAGCAGATGTCATCATGTATGGCCATACGCATGTTATGGATGACCAAGACATTGATGGTATTAAGATTATTAATCCAGGATCAATTCGTATTCCAAAGGGCAAATACCCTTATCCATCCTTTGCTATTTTAGATTGGCAAGGAGATAGTAAGCAAGTCACTTTTTATAACGAAGATTGGGAAGTTATCACAGAAGTTGTTTAATAGAAATACAAAAAGATCGCACGAGTGTAGCATGTCCTTCATGTCAATCGTGCGATTTTTATATTATATATTATCATGGGTATTGTATAAGAAAACTATTGATTCATTATAGCTCAGCACCTGAGTCATAAACGGGTTGCTTGTAGCCATTTTGAACAAGTAGCGCGGTTAATTGTTCATAGTAATATGAGCGAACAGCCATTTTATCGCTATCTCTAGTATTAAAGACTACGCGATAGAATAAACGGCCAACTGCATCACGCTGGTAGCCCCAAACGTCTGCCTCGCCTAAAACGCGGTCATCAGTTGAAGCCATATTTAGTCCATTCTTGATAATAGTTTCTATACCAGCAAGGTCTGAGTTAGGATCAATATATAAATCCACATACATATGGCGAGTGGTGTTAGATGAATTCGTTACATTTTCAATATTACGGTTAGGAATAAAGTGTCTAGAACCATCATCACCTGAAAGAATAGTCGTACGAATACCAGTTGAAATAATCGTACCGGATAGGCCGGCAATTGTTACATAATCGCCAACAGCAAATTGATGTTCTAATAAAATAAAGAAACCATTAACAACGTCTGTGATAAAACCTTGAGCTCCAAGACCTAAGGCCAATGAAGCAACCCCAGCACCGGCAACTAGCGTAGCAACTGGTAGACCAAGAATAGCTAGGATAGAGTATCC
>JAEZWY010000088.1 GCA_023442905.1 Bacillota bacterium
TATAAGGAGGGGAAATCCGATAAGGTAACTATAAATTTTTGGCATCATTATAGCGCACAATCAAAAGAAAATGAAATATTAACAAAAACTTTAATTCCTAAATTTGAAAAAGAGAATCCAAATATAAAAGTTAACGCCGTTTCTCATGAATGGGCCGATTTACATGATAAAATATTGATTAGTGCAAGTTCTAAAACATTGCCCGATGTTGCAAGATTAGATTTGGCATGGATACCAGAGTTTGAGAAAGCTAATTTACTTTCTCCTTTAAACGAAACATTTGACGACTATGACAAACAAGCTGAGAATATTTTAGATAACGCAATGGAGACAACTAAAATAGGTGAAAATTACTATGGATTAGCACTAAATATTAATACAAAAATCCTATTTTATAATGATGAAATGATTTCTAAAGATAATGTTTCTGCCCCAGAAACTATGGAAGAATTTCAAAAGGCTGTTGCAAAGTTATCTGGGAAAAACAGTCAGGGACAACAAGTTTGGGGATATAGCGAACCTGCATTATCTGGTTGGAATATATTGCCAATTGTTTGGAGCTTTGGTGGTGATATTCTGAGTGAAGATCAAAAAACCTCTAAAGGTTATATTAATAGTGAAAACAGTGTGCAAGCCATAGAAATGTTGAAGAAAATGTATGATTCTAAGGAACTTACTGGATGGAGTAGTGGTGATATACCTATGACAGACGGTTTTGCAACTGGACGATATGGTTTTATTATAGATGGCCCTTGGAAAATATCCGAATTAAGAGAGGGTTACCCAGATTTTAAATATGGAACAGCAGATATACCAAAAGGGAAGGGTGGCTCTGTATCAGTTTTAGGTGGAGAGTCTATATCTATTTTTAATAATAGCAAACAATCAAAAGAAGCTTGGGAATTTGCTAAATTTATGACAAGTGAGTTCGCGCAAAATGAAATGGTAAAAGCTGATCAAATTCCTGTAAACAAAAAAACATTAGAAACTAAGGAAGTAAAAGAATCTAATTTTTCACCATTTTTAGAATCTATAAAAACCGCTAAGTCAAGACCTACAGTTCCAGGATGGACTGAAATCGACGATAGTATTTCAACAACAATGACTAATATTATGAACGATAAAGTAACTGTAAAAGATGGACTAGATAATTTATCAGAACATATTGATGAGATATTATCTAGAGGTGAGTAGCATGAATTTAAAAGGAAACAGAACACAAGTAGCTATCTTGTTACTACCTGGTGTCTTTATGTTTGGTCTGTTCATTTTTTATCCAATCACAAAATTAATATATAATAGTTTTTTTGAATGGAACTTAGGTTCATTAGTAAACCAAAATTTCAATGGATTTGACAATTATTTTGAAGTTGTTAAAGATCTCTATTTCCGTATTGCACTTGAAAATACATTACTTTATACATTAATCACGGTTCCTTTACAAATGATTTTGGGATTGTTAGCAGCGGTTTTAGTAAATAAAATCAATAGGTTTTCTGTTATTTTTAGGACACTATTCTATTTTCCTGTTTTGACTTCTTGGGTTATTGCATCGCTTATTTTTAAATTTATCTTTAATCAAGAAGGATTATTAAATTACTTTTTAACAGATATAATTAGTGTAACATCAAATAATATTAATTGGCTTGGCTCAAGAGCAGGAGGTATGACGATTGCTATCATGCTTGGAATTTGGAAAGGTATTGGATGGAATATGATGGTGTTTTTATCAGCGCTTCAAAATATACCGAAAAGTTTATATGAAGCTTCTTCCTTGGATGGAGCCAGTACAATTAGACAGTTTTTCTCTATAACTTTACCATCAATTAAAGGAACGACATTGTTCTCTCTTGTTATGTTAACTATTGGCGGCTTTAATGTTTATACTTCTATCGTTTTAATCACTAGTGGTGGGCCAGCTCACGAAACTGAGTCTTTGCTTTCTTGGATGTACTATAAAGCATTTCAAACTGGTAATTTTGGTTATGCTTCGGCACTGTCAATTATTATTGCATTGTTACTAGCAATTCTGGCGGCTGTTCAATTTAAATTGATGAAGGAGAAAGCCTAATGAAAAAAAGTAAAAATAAATATATTACATACGTAATTCTCATCGTCTTTTCTTTTATCTGTATCATGCCTATGTTATATATGATAAACACAACAATAAAACCAAATAGTTCTCTATACCAATTTCCACCACAGTTTTTACCTAAGATTGCTGAAATAACATCTGAGAATTATTCGTATGTGTTAAAAAATTCAACATTCTATTTAAACTTTCTTAACAGTTTAATAGTTGCTAGTTTATCAGTTGCTTTTTCAACACTAATTGCGAGCTCTTTAGCTTTTGTAATAGCACGATTTGATTTTTTTGGAAAAAAATTGCTTTTTGGTATGATAGTTTTAACAATGATGATTCCAAGTTTAACTTTAATTGTCCCCCAATATGAATTAGCCGCTAAATTGGGTGTTATTAATAAACTATCTGGCCTAATTCCTTTTTATACTGCTTGGGTAATTCCTTATTCAACATTTATGATAAAAGTCTATATTGAAAAGATACCTAGAGAATTTGATGAAGCTGTTTATATGGACGGTGGCTCAGCTCTTTCAGTTTTTTTTAGAGTAATACTTCCTTTATCTAAACCAGTAATTGCAACAGTTTCCATTTTCAATTTCTTAACTTGCTGGGATGAGTTTCCATGGGCAAATACAGTTATTAATGATGAAACAAAAAGAACGATGCCGATAGCTATATCTGGATTTTTCGGACAACATCAGTTTACACAATGGGGATATGTTTTTGCGCTTTCGGCGCTAAGTTTAATTCCTATACTTGTTATTTATATTAGTGGACAGAAGTATTTTGTAGAGGATATTAATAATGGAGGGATCAAGTAATCAATTAAATCGTGTTAATAGATTAAATTCTGTTAATGCGATTTATTTTTTTCGTAGCAAGGTAGACGTAGATTTTAAAATTTAATATTTTTTTATTAAATATTGAAAAATAAGTATACCTGCTATGTACTGAAATAAAGGATATAAACCTAGATACATGATTAATATTTTTGAATCTTGAATAATATTCAATTTGTATAGTATTGTGTTAAGGGCATTTATAAAATGTAGGAAAATGGCAATAAAAAATTGTCGGTTTTCCTACATTTTTTATATACTCATCTTATTACACTTTAGGAGGTTATAGGATGAGAAAAGACATTAGAGAAGGAGTTGTTTGGTATATCATGAATAACATTGAACCGAATTTTACAGCGATGGCACGGCAGTTTGGTTGCGATTATCGAACCGTTAAAGCTGTCTACTTAGAAGTGATGAACCGTCCGAATGAGACATCGGGCCACAACACTACATCGTTTAGGCCGAGCATTTTAGATGACTATAAACGAATCATTGATGATAAGTTGGCTATTCAGTGTACGGCTAAGAGCATTTATAAGTTTATTAAAGGCAAAGGATATTTAGGTAGTTACAGCACAGTTAAACAGTACTGTCAGAACCAGAAAGCTGAAAGAGTTCGCAAAGCGACGATTCGTGTAGAACATACACCTGGTCTGGCTGCACAAGTTGATTGGAAAGAAGATATGACATTGATTAGTAAACACGGAAAAGTCATTAAATTTAGTTTGTTTTTGTATGTACTGAGTTACTCCAAAAAGAAATATATTACTTTAACCTTTGATCGCAAGCAAGATACTTTATTTGCTTGTTTAGACGCTGCTTTTTATCACACTGGAGGTGTGCCGGAAGTGATATGGTTTGATAACATGTGCACGGTTGTGGATCGCTCACGCACACAGTTTACCAAAGTCGTATTTAATGACCGGTTTTATCATTTCAGTAAAGATGCCGGTTTTAAACCAATCGCTTGTCGACCCTATCATCCACAGACAAAAGGAGTTGTTGAAGCATTGGCACGAACTGTGGAGCAATTACGCGTGTATAATAATGAATTTGATGACACTGTCTAATTGATTCACATTGTCAACGATTATTGTGCCGACCTAAATGATGAAATCTCCCAAGCTACACATCAGCACCCTAATGACCTATGGGAAGATATAGAAAAAAAGTACCTACATGAATTGCCACCACAGCTACTAAATCCTTACTTTGAAGACAATATTACCCGTATTGTTTCCAAAGAAGCAATGGTGCTGTTTAGACAATGTAAGTACTCCGTACATCCTTGTTATATCGGGAAGACCGTTGACATCGGACTCACCGATAATGAACAGGATATCCACATCTATTATAACGGAGAAATGATTCGTTCACACGCATTATCTAACCAACCGCTCAACTATCATGAAGAGGATCTATTTCATATCCTAAAATCCGATGTGTTTTCCCATCGGAGTGACGAAGATATTCGTACTTATATTACTGAATCACTCAGCAACTACGACCAATTGGAGGATTAATAATGGCAGCAAATTATGAGCGTCTGATAAAGAATTTTGAAACTTTAGGGTTAACGCATATGAAAGAAAAATTCCCTCATTAGATGGAACAGATTTATCAACAAGATATCTCATTAACTGGAGCCTTTCTAGAGCTAAACTATCAAGAAGTGTCTTTTCAACAGAATGAAATGTTCACACAAGTCATTAAACGTGCCAGATTCCCACAAAGAAAAACCTTTTAGATGTTTGACTTTTCTTTTCAACCTCAGTTAAATAAGCAG
>JAEZWY010000122.1 GCA_023442905.1 Bacillota bacterium
TACGGCAATACTAGACCCGTTTACCAAATAATCAATAATTGGTTTAAAAAACAACTTAAAACGTCTCGTAAATAAACTCACATTATTAAAAAGCACGCCTATCATTTTTCGATAAGCGTGCTTTTTATTGTTGTTATATTTTAAATTAAGTCCATTTTTGGTAATCTTCGTCTGACATAGCTTCTACTTGTCCAAGTAAATAACCATTACCTACCTGCGAGAAGAAGTCGTGGTTAGAAGTTCCAGTTGAAATACCATTCATTACAATTGGGTCTACATCATCTGCTGTATCAGGGAATAACGGATCAAAACCTAGATTTTGAAGGGCTTTATTTGCATTATAACGTAAGAAAATTTTCACATCTTCTGTCCAACCTAAATCATCATAAATATATTCACTGAATTTCGCTTCATTTTCATATAATTCAAATAATAAGCTGAATGCCCAGTTTTGCATTTCATCTTGTTCTTCTTTTGACAATTGATTAAATTTAATTTGGAATTTATAACCAATATACGTACCGTGGACACTTTCATCCCGCAAAATCAATTTAATAATTTCGGCAACGTTAGGTAATTTACCATTTCCTAAATACCATAGAGGTGCGTAGAAACCTGAATAGAACAAGAATGACTCTAGGAAAACAGATGCTACTTTTCTTTGCAAGTCATTACCGTTTTGATAAATATCATTAATACGGTTTGCTTTATATTGAATAAATTCATTTTCACGTGTCCAAGCAAAGATTTTGTCGATTTCTTTAGGCGTGTTCAATGTAGAGAAAATTGATGAATATGATTTGGCATGTACACTTTCCATAAATTGGATGTTATTATACACCGCTTCTTCATGTTGAGTACGAATCGATGCCTTCAACGATTGTATGCCATCTTCAGATTGTAATGTATCTAGCAGAGTTAACCCACCAAATACTTTTCCAATCATATCTTGTTCATCAGTTGATAGCGTACGCCATGTATCTAAATCATTTGATAGTGGAATACGTGTATCTAACCAGAATTGTTCTGTTAACTTTTCCCAAGTTAACTTGTCAATCATATCCTCAATATCATTCCAGTTAATAGCGATATAAGGATTTTCATTAAAATTAGTCATGTGTGTTCCTTCCTTACTACAATTTCTATTGATTAAACAGTACAACTTTCACAGTAGTTAGCCCCAACTTCTTCGTTGTTATCTGTAAACGTACGTACATAGTAAATAGATTTGATGCCACGATTCCAAGCGTAACGACGCAGAATATTTAAATCACGCGTTGTCATCTTGCTTGTACGGCCTTCTTTCCATGGATATAGACCAGCTGGAATATCTGACCGCATGAATAAGGTTAAACTCATACCTTGATCAATGTGTTGTTGGGCAGCTGCATAGATATCAATAATTCTACGGTTATCAATATCATAAGCAGATTGGTAATAAGGTAGTGTTTTATTACTTAGGAATGGTGCTGGATAGTAAGTCTTACCAGTTTTCTTCTCTTGACGTTCTTCAATCAATTGAATAATTGGATGTAGACTTGAACTCGTTTCATTTACATAAGAAATTGAACCTGTAGGCGCAACTGCTAAACGGTTTTGATGGTATAAACCATGTTCTTGAACCGCTGCACGCAATGCTTTCCAATCTTCTTGAGTTGGGATATGAATGCCTTCAAATAGTGCAGCTACTTTTTCAAATTCAAAAGTTGTAGCTTCATTAATATATTTGTCAAAATATTCACCACTTGCATAAGTTGAGTTTTCGAAGTTATCAAAACTTACACCTCGTTCTTTAGCAATTTTATTTGAAGCAACTAAAGTATAGTAGTTCAATAATAAGAAATATTTATCTGTAAACTCTACTGATTCTGGAGAACCGTAGTACATTTCATTTAAAGCAAAGTAAGTATGTAGACCCATAGCACCTAATCCAATTGTATGTGCTAAGTCATTCCCTTTCTTAATAGAAGGTACAACATCAATTGATGATGCATCAGTAACGTAAGTTAAACCACGTACCATAGTATCAACCGACTTACCAAAGTCTGGTGAATGCATTAAGTTATTAATATTTGTTGAACCTAAGTTACAAGAAATATCTGTTCCTAATTCTTCAAATGTTTGGTCATTATTGATGATGGAAGGACGTTGAACTTGTAAGATTTCAGAACACAAGTTACTCATCACAATCGTTCCATCAATCGGGTTTTGATCATTTACAGTATCAATGTTGATAATATATGGATAACCAGATTCTTGTTGTAATTTAGAGATATCATCTTCTAGATCACGCGCACGGATTTTAGATTTTCTGATTTCAGGATTGTTTACTAAGTTGTCATACTCTTCAGTAATATTGACATAAGCATATGGTTTGCCGTAAATGCGTTCAACGTCATATGGACTAAATAAGTACATCATTTCATCTTTTTCTGCTAATTCATAGAACTTATCAGGTACAACTAGTCCTAATGATAAAGTTTTAACACGAATTTTTTCATCCGCATTTTCTTTTTTAGCAGATAAGAATGATACTACATCCGGGTGGAATACGCTTAAGTATACAGCACCTGCACCATTACGTTGACCCAATTGATTTGAGTAAGAGAATGAGTCTTCTAATAATTTCATTACTGGAATAATTCCTGAAGATGCATTTTCAATTTTCTTAATTGGATCACCAGCAGCACGGATATTCGTTAAGTTTACCCCTACTCCACCTCCCAAACGAGATAGTTGAAGAGCTGAGTTGATTGTACGACCTATTGAGTTCATATCATCTGTTGCTTGAATTAAGAAACATGAAACCAACTCACCACGACGTTTACGTCCTGCATTTAGGAAGGTAGGTGTCGCAGGTTGGTAACGTTGATTAATCATTTCATCACGTAAATCACTCGCAACTTGCTCGTCACCGTTTGCTAAATATAAAGCAGTAAATAC
>JAEZWY010000228.1 GCA_023442905.1 Bacillota bacterium
GCTTGCTAAGTGTGGTCCTAGGGAGTGTAGGTGTCATATTACCTGTTCTACCGACAACTCCTTTCTTGTTGCTTGCTGGTTGGCTTTTCACGCGAAGTTCACCGCAATTTAAAAACTGGTTAGAATCTACTCGTTTGTATGAACGGTATGTTGGCGAATTTAAGCGACAAGGTGGTATCAGCAAGCGCAAAAAGGTTCATATCCTAATGACAACTTATCTTGTGATGGGTTTATCAATGTTACTTATGCCATTAAGAGGTGTACAAATTTTTGTAGGCGTTTGCGGTTTAGTTTTTGGTTACTTTCTACTATTTAGGGTGGAAGAGGTTTAAGGAGTTGGAGGCTAGTGATTTGGACTTTGAGCAACGGCATTCTATAAATTTGATGGGTACGACGATTGACCTAATGGTTGACCATCCAAATAGTAATTCTTTATTACTTGCTGCAGTCCAGCGTTTGTTTCAATTGGAAGCGCGTTTTTCAGCGAATGACCCATCTTCTGAATTAATGGCGGTTAATCAAATGGCAGGATTAAAGGCTATACGCGTTCATCCAGAGCTATTTCATCTCATTCAAATCGGTAAAAAAGAAAGTATTGCATCAGGGCGAAAGCTAAATATAGCAATTGGGCCTTTAGTTAACTTGTGGCGGATTGGTTTTGCGGATTATCGTAAACCTAGCCAACAAGAGATTGATGACCGGATGACTTTAGTAGACCCGAATGAAATTCATCTAAATGAAATAGAAAAAACGGTTTATCTTGCTAAGCCAGGGATGTCGATTGATCTAGGTGCACTTGCAAAAGGGTATGCGGCAGATCAAATTATCGCTTATTTCAAAGATCAAGGCGTAACCAGGGCATCTATTAATCTTGGTGGTAACCTTAGATTCTATGGCCATCGACCCAATCATGCAGAAAGTACACAATGGCGTATAGGTATCCAAGATCCCGACCAAAGGTGTGGTTATAACAAGGCCATTGTCGATTTAAGTAATCGATCAGTTGTAACGTCTGGGGATTACGTACGCGTATTCGAACAGGATGGGCATCTTTACCACCATATTTTAGATTCCACAAATGGTAAGCCCTTTCAAGCGTACGTTCGCAGTGTCACTGTGGTAAGTGAATCTTCATTAGATGGTGAGATTTGGACTACTCGGTTGTTTCCCTTATCTAAGGAAGCAATTATCAATCAAGCAGAAAAAATAGACCATATTGAAGTGTTGGTTGTTGACCAACAGGGACAAGTTACCTATACATCTGGTTTAGTGGGCAAAGTTGAACTTATTTGTTAGCAGGCTATATTTCTACTATAGAAAGGACAGAAAATCATGAAGCATATTATCGGAATCGTAGGTACAAATTCTAAGAAATCTACTAATAGAAAACTTCTTAAATATATTCAGAAACATTTTGCAGATCAAGCTGAAATTGAATTATTGGAAATCCGTGATTATCCAATATTTACTAAACCAGAAGATAAGACACTTCCAAATATTGTTGAAGAGGACGCGAAAAAAATCGAGCAAGCAGATGCGGTCATTATTAGTGCTGCAGAATATAATCATTCCATTACTTCTTCACTAACTAATGCCTTACATTGGTTAAGCTATTATATTTATCCCTTAGCAGATAAACCAATTATGATTACTGGTGCTTCTAACGGTCGTTTAGGATCTTCTAGAGCACAAATGCACTTGCGCCAAATTCTAGACTCACCAGATATTAGAGCACGTGTGATACCAAATTCAGAATTTTTATTAGGAAATTCTTTACAAGCATTTGATGATGATGGTGATTTAAGTGACCAAAAATCTGTTGAACAATTAGAAGCTATTTTTAAAGAATTTATTCAATTTATTGATCATACACAAGAATTTACGCAGCTAAGAACTGATACAAAAGCAGCTGCTGAAAACTACGAGTGGACCAAGTAGAAAGGACTAGGGTGACAAAATGAAAATTGTTGGAATTGTTGGCTCAACTGCTGAAAAATCATATAACCGTTTATTGTTACAATATATTCAAAGAGAATTCACTGATTTATTTGATCTAGAGATTCTTGAAATTGACCAAATACCTTTATTTAACCAAGATAACCCGGAGTTAGCGACGGAGGGGCCTGTTCATACATTGAATCGGAAAATCCGCCAAGCAGATGGTGTGATTATTGCTACAGCGGAGCACAACCATACAACGCCAGGGCCATTGAAGAGCGCATTGGAATGGTTATCCTTCACAATTCATCCATTGAAAAACAAACCTGTAAAAATCATCGGGGCTTCTTATCTAGATCAAGGAACATCACGATCACAATTACACTTACGTCAAATTCTTGAGGCACCAGGAATTGATGCTTTAGTCATGCCAGGGCAAGAGTTCCTATTAGGAAATTGTAAAGAGGCTATCAACGCTAATGGTGATTTAGTTGAACCTAGCACTGTAAGTTTCTTGAAAGGAAGCTTAGAGAAGTTCATGAAGTACGTTGAATCTGTTCAACCACTTAAAGATAACCCAGTATTCCCTGAGGAAGATTTAACTGCTACGAAACATTGTGAAACAACCATCGAAGGCGTAGATATGACTGCACCAGATTGGGTTGAGCGGGCTGCAGAGAAGGTTGGCGCTGTTGAAGGGGATACTTATGTTAAATTAGACCGTGGTTTATTAACAGTAAACCAATTAAATTGGTTCTTAAAGACAATCCCTCTTGAATTGACTTATGCAGATGAGAATAACCAGTATATTTACTATAACCGAGTGAAACCTGGCCAAGACATGTTTGCTTCTCGTTACGAAAAAGATGTAGGTAGCCCACTTGGTGCTGTTCACCCACCACGCGCTGTGAAGAATGTTTCTTGGGTAATTTCTCAATTGCGGTCAGGAAACATGGAAGGTGTTCATGTACACGTACCAATCCATAAAGATAATTATGTTGTCCACAATTATGTAGCTATGCATGATGAAGAGGGTAAGTATCGTGGAATCAACGAGCATGTTTTAGACTTGCAACCTGTAATTGAGTGGTATCTAGAACAAACCGGACAAAAGTTAGTGAAAATTGAGGGAGATACGACGGATGCTTCAACTAGCGCTTCAATGAACGGTGCTTGGAGCCACGATGATAAAAACACAGTGGAAGCTGATGCTAAAAGTGGTGCAAGTGATGCAGAAGTAGCAGATACAACCCCTGTAGCTAGTGGTACTGATGAAGATACGAGTGCTAGCCAATCTTAGTCAATGTAATAACCTGGTTTAGAGGGCAAATCGATTGAAAAATGATCATTTTCAGTCAAAAACACCTAAAAACTACTAATGTTATTATTGCAAAAATTGTACGAGGGTAATATTAAAAACGATGTATGCGTTTGCGATGCGGTATTTTATGGCATAATTTAACAGTTAATTTTTATGAGACAAAACTCTTGTAAAATGCAATTGATAAGGGTTACAATAAGCACGAGCACATCAAAATTAAAAATCAGGGGGATCTATATATGCCATTAGAAAATATGGTCGACATGCTGACAAAAGCGAAAGACGGTCAATATGCAGTAGCACAATTAAACATTAACAACTTGGAATGGACTCAAGCTGTTTTAGAAGCAGCCCAAGCAGAAAA
>JAEZWY010000001.1 GCA_023442905.1 Bacillota bacterium
TTATTGAAAAATGATAAAAATATTTTACCACTAGATCCTAAAACACACGACAACATCTTAATTGTTGGTCAATCAAAATTTGCTGAGTTTGCCACTCAAGGTGGCGGTGGTTCTTCTAAAGTGGACCCATTATATACAGTTGCGCCTAAACAGGGAATGGAAGATGTTTTAGCCGGTTTAGACAGTCACACAAAAGTGAATGCTTTCATTGTTGCGGATGATTTAAGTAACTTAGCAGAGGCGAAAGAAGCTGTAAAGGATGCTGATGCAGTAGTCATTATGGCCGGATTAGTCGCAACAGAGGGAATGGATATGCAGACAGCTCACCAACCAAAAGACCAAGATACAATGGTAGATGCATTACTTGGGTTAAATGAGCAAACGGTTGTTGTATTAAAAGATTCAAGTCCAGTCGTATTACCTTGGATTCATAAAGCTTCGGCAGTATTAGAAGTATGGAATCAAGGGGTTGAAGATGGACATGTTGTTGCTGATTTAGTATTTGGTAATGTAAATCCATCTGGTAAAGTCCCAACAAGCTATCCTGCTC
The DNA here is from genome assembly GCA_023442905.1 of Bacillota bacterium. GTDB lineage: Bacteria > Bacillota > Bacilli > Lactobacillales > Aerococcaceae > Aerococcus. Next base: position 551 of record JAEZWY010000001.1, read on the forward strand.
GCGATGAAGAAACTATTTTTTACGGACATGCTGAACGTCATCCAGGTATCGATGAAGGGGAGGGTTTCCCAACAATTCGTTACTCAGAAGGATTGGAAATGGGTTACCGCTGGTACCAAGGTCAAGATATTAAGGCAGGATTTGCTTTTGGCCATGGTTTATCTTATACAAGTTTTGCAATTGAAGAAGCTAGACTAGATAACTTAGTGTCAGATGGCCACGCTCCAATTAATATTCAAGTTGCTGTAACAAATACTGGCGACCGTGATGGTGCAGAAGTCGTACAAGTTTATGTAGGCATTCCAGTTGACGGACAACCGCCGATGCGCTTAGTTGGCTTCAAGAAAGTACACCTAGCTGCTGGGGAAACAACTGATGTCACAATCACCATTGACCCATTCGCTACTAACCATCCACTAGGTGTGTGGGATAACAATGCCCACGACTTTATCATTGAACCTGGTGATTACAAGTTCTATGTAGGAAATGCAAGTGACAATACACCGTTCACTTTAACGCACACAATTCAATAAAATTTAACTTATCACAACTGGAAAAGGGTATCTGTCATTTTCCAGTTGTTTTTATGTATTTTTGATTTAGATTCTACTAAAGGATTTCTAGAATTTGCGATACAATAGAGGAAAGAAGCACAATAAAGGAGATGTTGAAAAATGGAATTACAAGATTACATGAAGATATTAGAAAATATTGGCGCAGCAGTTTTTGCTACGGTAGATAGCGATGGGAAGCCACATACGAGATTTGCTAATATTGGTGTTGCAAATGAAAATGGTATTTTCTTTATGACAAAGCCAGGTAATGAATTCTATACGCAATTAAAAGATAACGAAAATGTGTCTATTTCAGGTATGTCCAATGATGAAAATGGCATTCAAGCTATTACGGTTGAAGGTAAAGTGCGTGAAGTTGACCAATCATATTTAGAAGACATTTTAAAAGATAATCCTTACGTAAAAGATGTCTATCCTGATGAAGAAGACCGTAAATCAGTGGTTGCACTTCAAGTATATGAAGGTAGTGGTTTCTATATGAATCTAAAAGCACATACTAATGGTACATTTGAATTTTCAGCAAATTAATATAAATTAACCTTTTATATAGAAGGAAATTGTAATTAGTCAATAAAGTTAGGGGAATTATATGGGGAAAAGGAAGAATAGAAATACTGAAGCTTACTACCAGAATCCAACTAGACAAAAATGGATTGGCTGGATAGTGGGCGGGGCTAAGGTTATTTTGTGGACATTAGTTTACACGCTAATTGTCTCGCTTCCTCAACTATATGTGATGTATGGTAGCCTTTTAGACAATACATGGATAACAATCCTAGGAATTGTCAGCATTATCTATATGTTTGCAGTGAGCTATTGGTTCTACCGTCGTTATCAAAAGAAACATCCTGAAAATGTTATAAGTTTAACTTGGGATGATGTGCTTAAGGACTTAGGGATATTTGCAGCAGTTTTAGTGTTTAAACTAGCAATGTCTTATTTAATGTCTGGGATTTACGGTGAAGAAACTACTGTAAATGATGAAGCAATCTTTGGATTACTTGCAGGGAATACCAATATACTGTTAGCCTTGAATCTTGGATTAACTGTTATTACGATGGCACCAGTAATGGAAGAAATTATCTTCCGCGGCATGATCAGTAAAGGCATGTTTAAAGATAAGAATTTTACGGTAGCCATTATATTATCATCAATATTCTTCTCAAGTATGCATCTGTCAGGTAATATCATTTCATTTATTATTTATGCAGGAATAGGAGCAGCTTGCTTCATAGCTTATTGGCGGAAGAAAAATATTAATGACGCCATCCTAATTCACTTCTTGAATAATTTACCGGGTGCTATCATGTTAATATTTGGTTTATATTAGTGAAAAATTTATAAAAAAGACCTCTTTGAACGGTGGTGTAACTTTAAAAGCACTTGTTTAAAGAGGTTTTTTTACGCTTTTTTTAAGTAATGTTACATTAATGTTACAAAAATGTAGCTTTTTTATTTTAAATATAAACGAATAATTTGGATTTAAGACTTTCTTAAAAGATTGATTTATTAACCTTCTTAATAGATTATTAATATTTTAAAATAATTCTAGTCTAAAAAAGACAAAATTAATCTAAAAGTATTAGCTAAATATAAGGAAAAGTGTAAGAAAGAGTAAAAAATTTGTAACCTGATTGTTACGGAAAATTGCAGTTTGCTTGTATATAATAGCTATTGTAATTAGAAATTTCAGGGGGTAGAAATTTAATGAAGTTTTCAGTAAAAAAAATGGTAGGGACATCGTTAGCGACGTCAGCGGCTTTAGCAGCCTTTGCAACCACTAATGTTTCAGCAGACGAAGTATATACAATTGAAACGGGAGATACTTTATCTGCAATTTCACGTAAATTTGATTTATCTATTGCGGATCTAGTTGAAGCGAATACAATTGACAATCAAGATTTAATCTTCTCAGGTCATACTTTAAATATTCCAACTGTTGACGCACCAGTTGTTGCTAGCACAAAACGCGTAGCAGATGCATCTAACGTATACACAGTTGTTGCAGGTGATACTTTAAATAAAATCGCTGCAGACTTTGACACAACAGCACAAGACTTACGTGATTTAAATGGTATTTCAGGTGATTTAATTTTAGTTGGTCAACAATTAAAAGTTAAAGGTGAAGTAGAGCAAGCAGCTGCAGTTGTTGAAGAAACTCCAGTAGTAGAAGCACCAGTAGCAGAAGAAACAGTGGAAGTAGAAGCTACACCAGTAGTAGAAGAAACTGTTAACAACTATGTTGCAGATGAAAATGGTAACTATACTGTAGTTGCTGGCGACTCTATTAACAAAATTGCTAGTCAATTCGGCGTTTCAGCGTCTGAATTACGTGCTCAAAATAACTTATCAAGTGATTTAATCTTAGTTGGTCAATCATTGGCTATTCCTGGTTTAGCAGCAGCGCCAGTTGTTGAAGAAGCAGCAGAAGTTATTGAAGAAACTCCAGTAGTAGAAGAAGTAGCTGAAGTAGCGCCAGTTGTTGAAGAAACACCTGTTGTTGAAGCTGCTGAAGTTACACCAGTTGCAAATACAGTAGAAGAAGAAACAGCAGCAGCTCAAGCAGAAACAGCAGCTCAAGCAGAGGCAGAAGCCCAAGCGGAAGCAGAAGCAGCAGCTCAAGCAGAAGCAGCAGCTCAAGCAGCGGCGGAAGCAGAAGCAGCAGCTCAAGCAGAGGCAGAAGCCCAAGCAGCAGCCCAAGCACAATCAGGTAATGTAACAGCTTTATTAAACAATGCTTATGCACAAGTTGGTGTACCTTATGTATGGGGTGGTAAATCACCTTCAGGTTTCGACTGTTCAGGTTTCGTGAACTATGTTTACAAACAAACTTACGGTGTTAACGTAGGTAGCTATACTGGTGAACAACAATATGCTGGTCCAAAAATTGCAGTTTCATCTGCGCAACCAGGCGACTTAATTTTCTGGGGTTCTTATGGTTCTCCATACCACGTGGCAATTTCATTAGGTAATGGACAATACATCCATTCACAACGTCCTGGTGAAACAGTTCACTCAGAATCAATTAATCCATACTGGGCACCATCATTTGCTGTAAGTATGGCTGCTTATAACTAAGCAATCATTTAAATAATAAATACTAAAGGTCGAGATGATTACCCCCCTCGGCCTTTTTTTAGTAGAATTTTTTTAAAATCCACCGCGATACTAAAAGGGATGAAAGCCCTTTAATAGGCATTGTTGGCAATTTCACCTAAAGGTGTTAAAATAAGGTGATAAATTCTAGCTATTTTTCCAAGATCAGATGTTCACAATCAAGGAGAGCAAATTAATGAAAAAAATATTAATCGTTGACGATGAGAAACCAATCTCAGATATTATATCCTTCAATCTAAAAAATGAAGGATATGAAATTGATACCGCCTATGACGGCGAACAAGCTTTAGAAAAATTTGAATCATTCCAACCTGACTTAGTGGTATTGGATTTAATGTTACCGAAAATTGACGGTTTAGAAGTGTGTCGTCAAATTCGTAAAGATAGTCAAGTACCTATTATTATGTTAACTGCTAAAGATAGCGAAATTGATAAGGTATTAGGACTAGAGTTAGGGGCAGATGACTACGTTACTAAACCATTTTCTAACCGTGAATTAACAGCCCGTGTAAAAGCGAATATTCGCCGTACAGCGGTAGTTGCTGAACCAGTAGCGACTGATGAGGCAGCTGAGAAAGATAATATTATTGAAATTGGCGATCTATTAATTCACGAAGATGAGTATATCGCTTCAAAAAATGGACAAGACGTTGAGTTAACACATCGAGAGATTGAGTTATTGCATTATCTTTCTCAACATATTAACCAAGTAATGACCAGAGAGCACTTGCTTCAGACGGTATGGGGGTACGATTACTTCGGTGACGTTCGAACAGTGGATGTGACCGTTAGACGTTTACGTGAAAAGATTGAAGAAAATCCGAGTCATCCAAAAATTTTAATTACTAGACGAGGCGTTGGTTATTTCCTTAAAATTCCAACCCAAGAATAGAGGTCAGTCATGCCAAATACAAGGAAAAAAACTGGGATTCCTTTTTTCAAATCAATACATTTTAAAATTCCCGTTATTTTTATATTAACACTACTAATTTCGCTCCAAATTGTCGGAGCGTATTTTATTCGTTCTCTAGAAACGGAGATGTTAACTTCGTTTGATGACCAAGTAAATAGTCAGACAACTTTTATCATTGATAATATACAAACGGTGATGGAAGATGAAGATTTGAATGAGGATGAAAAAGAAACGCAAGTGAATTCGATCTTGCGTCGTTTTAATAATGATAGTGTATTAGAAATTCAATTATTCGATAGTAATGGATTTTTACTTGCAACGTCAAATCCTACATCACAAGCCTATATTGGGCAAAGAACTGTGGATGAAGATATAGAAGAAACATTATATACAGGTATCAGAAGTGAAACTTCGGGTTATGACTCAAACCAAGAAATTCGCATCAAAAAATTTGTGACACCAATTTTTTCTACGGCATCTTCTGGAGCCATGATTGGTATTTTAAATGTGACTGCAAATCTGGAGACCATCTATAGTCAGATTCAAAATATAATGTCTCTATTCTTGATTGCTTCAGGTATTTCACTTGTCTTTACAACTGGTTTGGCTGTATTGATTTCCAGTCAAATTATTAATCCTTTACAAAAAATGCGTGATCAAACAAAACAGATTGCAGAAGGTAATTATTCAACTACACTGGATATCAATTCAGAGGATGAAATTGGTCAACTAGCAGAATCTATTAATTATCTATCTGTTCGAGTAGGGGACGCTCAAGACTTAACTGAAGCAGAAAGACAACGTTTAGATTCAGTTCTGCGCCATATGACGGATGGAGTTATTGCTACTGACCGACGGGGGAAAGTCACTATTATCAATGACCGGTCATTGAGTATTTTGAATAAAACCCAAGAAGAAGTCATTGGAGAATCTATTATTGAAGCGCTTGACTTATCTGAGCGGTTCTCATTTAGAGAATTATTTGATCAACACGATTCAATCCTACTAAATTACGCAAATGATGAAGGGGAAACTATTATACGTGCAGAATATTCCGTTATTCAACGTGAGTCTGGATTTATTTCGGGACTTGTTTGGGTGCTAACCGATATTACTGAACACGAAAAAATTGAACGTGACCGTAAGCAATTTGTATCTAATATTTCGCATGAATTACGTACACCTTTAACCAGTGTCCGTTCATATAGTGAGGCGTTAGTTGATGGTGCGATTAAAGATGAAAAAGTTGCTGTCGAATTTCTAAATGTTATCCAGACTGAAACAGATCGTATGATTCGTATGATTTCAGATTTACTACATTTATCACGAATGGATGCAAAACAACAAGTTATCAACCGTGAACTAATTATTTTCAAAGACTTAGTCAACCATATTCTGGATCGCTTTGATATGATGCTTCAATCTGAAGATTATGAAGGCAAAAATTATATTATAAAACGTGAATTAATGGAAGAAGAGGTCTGGGTAGAAATTGACCAGGATAAATTAATTCAAGTTATTGATAATATTATGAACAACGCGATTAAGTATTCACCAGATGGTGGGACAATTTATGTTCGTTTAATGTCTACACATAATCAACTTGTTTTAAGCATTCAAGACCAAGGACTAGGTATTCCTCAAGAATCCATTCCGCATCTATTTGATCGTTTCTACCGAGTGGATAAAGCACGGTCACGGGCGCAAGGTGGTAGTGGTTTAGGATTATCTATCGCTAAAGAAGAAATTGAATTACATAATGGGACAATTTGGGTAAATTCCATTGAAAATAAAGGAACCACCTTCTTTATCTCTCTTCCATTTGAAGAGTTTGATAGTGATGATTGGGCAGAGGAGGATGAATGGGCCGATGAAGAAGAATAATTGGAATAGGGTCCTTCATGCGGTATTAATCATACTCGCGCTTGTATCGGTTGCAGCCTCTGTAAGTAATCTATATGGACCTAGTGCTTTAAACTCTTGGTTTAGTCAACTGAATCAAGAGCGAAGTGGTGAAACGACTACGGAATTAAATAATATGGCCATTTCTAATGAAACAACCGATCAAAATTCTAAAGAAAAAGTTGAAATTACTGCTTCTCAAACCCTTATATTACATAATGGGGCAGGCGAGTATGTAGGCATTAACAATATGTCTGCAATTAAAGAATTGAAACATGTGGCTGCGGGCTTTGATTATGAAAATAATGTTGAAGAAGATTCCGCTTATAACATTCGAAATTATATACAAACTCAAGCATATATTGAAGATAAGTTAATCAATGAAACCCCAATTAATTTATTAATTGCGGATGTCACTAGGTTGCCACAAGAAGTTCAAGAAATGACGGTTACCTCTTATGTATATATCATGGATACTAATGAAGTTTATTTGATGAATGAAGTGACGAATACTGCTTATTCATTAACGATATCAGATAATATCGATGATGTGATGGCACGTGTCGATAATTATTTAGCTGCTTATGATGATCAAATGTCACCAGTAGAACCCGTAACGTTAGCAAACGGCTTGTCATATGTGACAAAAGAAGCGGAAGGAATCGACAGGTTAACCTATTTACAAGAGCGACAACCGACAACTTATTTCTTGAATCACTTTTTCGAAACGCCTGAAGATATTCATGATTATTCAATGAATAATATTTCTCGTTACTATACAGAAGGGCGTCAATTAACGATTAATATGGAAACTTTCGAGGTAGTCTTACTACAAGAAAATGCTGAAGTTGAGGAAACAACTCTAAACCAACAGATTGAAGTAACTTCTGCAGCTATGGCAGATATTCTAGCTGATCAAACTTCGTGGCTATATGCAGAGGCTAGAGGTGAAGAGAATGAAATGGTGACCTACCGTAAGTACATCAATTCACTTCCAGTGTTTGGTAATAATTACGTGTCAAAAACACAATTTGTTATGGCAGGTAATACGATTCAAAATATCTACATGTCAGCATTAACTATTCAAACGCAAGTAACGGACTTGTCTGAATCATATACTGTTATGAGTGGTGTGAATGCTTTAGATTTGTTGAATAATGCGGGTTATCCGAATGAAGATATTTCTGAATTAGTACTAGGTTACCGTTGGGTACAAAATCCTGAAACGAGTCGTTTAGTTGAATTAGTCCCATCATGGCACGTACAAATTGGAAATAAATGGTTTATGCTGGAAGATTTAATTGATATGGACCAGTATCCTTCTCTAAAAACCAGTTATACAGAGTCTGGTGAACCTGTAGACTTATCTGTTTACTTTGAAAACCTTGGACAACAAGTGAGTGAGGAAGAAGTAAAAACTCAACTAGATGAAAGCATATCGGAATCAATTTCTTCAGATGTGGTGGAAAATGAATATTCACAAGTTTTAAATCCACCACTATCTGACAGTAATGGTGATGGGGAGGGGGACTAGAAATGAATTTTAAAAAAGTAGAGATTATTTTTATTCTAGCCTTCCTCATTCTAGATGTATTTCTTATTAATATATTTATCAATAAATATGTTGGTACGCCAAGTCAAGCAATTGAAAATCAGTCGATAGATATTGTGACAGAATTCAAAGCAAATAATATTCAATACGATGAAATTTCAGACGAAATCTTACGGATACCCTTTGTACGGGCATTGAATACGACTTTAAATGAGGAAACTGTTTCTGAACTAACTGAAGATACACAAAGTGTTGAAGTAAATGCCAACCAAATTCTGGCACAAATTAATACACCTATTCAATTAGAAGGTGTGACTGCTGAGACACCATCAGGTGAGCTTTCAGATAGTGCCTTATCAAGTTTAAATCAGTTTATTAATAGCGAAGTATACCAAGGCAGCCAATACCGCTTTATAAGTTATGATAAGTCAGCTAGTAAGGTTACTTATATGCAAGAAACTGCTTCAGGCGCAGTGGTTGCAGATGGTAATGGAGAAATTATTTTTCAAGTCAATGATGATTATGCTGTTTATGCCTATGATCAAACGATTACTGGAGAAACTGCGACTCAAGGTGAGGAACGTACTGTAATTAGTGAGCAACAAGCCTTAGAAAATGCCTTTTTAAATAACAGTATTCCAGATGAGTCTATTATTTTGCGTTCATTCTTGGCTTACCGCGAAACCTTAGCGCTTGATGAAATAACCCTCTACCATCCGGTGTGGACTTTATTGATTCTAACAAATGAAGGAACCACTCAGCGCGTATTTGTAGATGGTATCAATGGGGCAATTATGACCCAGTAATTGGAAAGAGGACGATTGATGTTTCAAAATTATCAAGAAAAAACTAGTAATCACTGGCAACCTTTAGCTGTCATTATATGTAGTTTAATTGCAATATTTATCTTATCGGGGCATGAGAATGATGTACAAGCTGATGCAACAGTGAGTGATTATTCGTCAACAATAAATGTTCAAGCAGATGGAATCATGCAACAAGAAGAAACAATTGGATTTAATGTGAAGGGGACGGTTGAGGAGTTTAACCACCGAATTGCGCTTACAGATATGAGTAAGCTAGCAAGTCTATCTGTTGATATGAAAAGTGTGAGTGCTGATTCATACTTCACCTTTGTTGAAAGTGATTCTAACGAAGTGGGAACCTATACTGTTTCAAATAAAGAAAATCAAGCAGTAGATATCAAAATTTTCAATACTGTAACCGATGCACCGCATGTGACAAGAGTTGCAACTGAGATTAATGATGCGTGGACAAATTATTCAGAGTGGACAATCTTAAAAAGTAGCTTCTTAGCCCTACCTTATGATGCTGATCAGGCAACCATGACGGTGAATTTCCCGCAAGCTGTACCTGAAGATCAAAGCGATATCATTATTTCAGGACCTGGAAAAACAAACTTGCAATGGGCGAACGATAGAAAGTCATTTACCTTAACGGTTGATGATTTGAAAGCTGATGAAACAGTAGCTATCCAAATGTACATGCCTGTTTCAATACTAGCTGATAACCAAAAAGTAGGTGCTGATTCAGAAGGGCAATCTACTATTGAGGCGATGCAGGCGAGTCAAGCAGCGGTGACCAGTTTACAAAAACGTCAAAATATACAAATTTGGGCAGTTACAGCTAGTTTATTTGTGCTTATTTTAGCGTATACAATCTATTTATATGTGAAAAAACGTCAAATTATGATTGCTGTACCAACGAAAAAAGGCTTTGTTGCTAGCCAACCTAATGCTTATGGTCCACAAACGGTTGCCCGGTTAATGGGTAAAGGGTATTCGGACCATCAAAAGATTGTCTTGTTAGTGTTAGAATTAATTGAAGCTAAGGTATTGGCTGCTCACTTTGAAGTGAATAAACGTGGTCAGTTAGCGGATATTCAAGTCTCTATCATAGGGCAGGAAGTACATAACCCAGCTGGACAATTATTGTTAACAACAATCCAAGATAAGCTATCGTCTAACCGGGATGTCGTATCTTTAAATGAATTAGTATTTAATCAATCATCTAGAAAAGTAGCTATGCTGTCTCGCTTTGGACGTAAATTAGTGCGTAAGATTAATCAAAGTGCTAAACAACCATTAACCAAAGATGGTGTTTATAGTAAAATGAATCAAGTATACATGGCTATTCTTACCCTTTATATGGTAGCATGGTTATTTGGAACAGGATTCGTCATTTATTGGCAATTGCAGTTGCAGGCTTTTAACTTGTGGGCATCGCTATTATTGGTAGCCAGCGTGGCTTTGGTGGCCCTTTTACAAAGAAATGTCTTACCAATGCGTAGTGAAAAAGGGGTATCCTTATTCAAGCAGTGGCAAGGGTATTTAAAAGGAATCTTCAGCCAAGTCAGCAATCCAGATGCTTGGGCCCAACAGTCGAATGAGTGGTTGGACCAGCAATATTTATATGCATGGGTGGCGGGTAGCAATGTCAAACTAGCTAAAGCGGTTGACCATCAAGCACAAGTGGTTAGCTTACCATTATTAGGGTCGGCGCAAGCGATTGATCACTTACAATTATCTAAATTGAAGTGGCAACCACAAGCTGAAGAAGTTTTGGATGATGAAATAGTTGAATAGAACAGAACAGTATTTAGATCTAGAAGGAGGCAATCATGGAGACTGCACATAATGATTTCACAATGCGTGTTTCCATGCTCGGCAGTAGCTCAAGCGGAAACGCTACTTATATTGAAACCCCTAAGCGAAAAATTTTAGAAGACGCAGGAT
>JAEZWY010000076.1 GCA_023442905.1 Bacillota bacterium
TCTGAATTAAGTAAATTAATAAATCCAGCGGCTTCTCCAGACCATTGTTCGTAATCTTTTCTAAATTCGATTCTTTCGATGGTTCTATTTACTTCTTTTTTCAAAAATAAAGCCAATAAAAAAGTAGTAATTCCAATGAAAGGATCAATTAGATTGACTAGGTTATAGACAATTTGAAATGAATTGTGAAAGGAATCTAGCATAACCTCAATACCTCCAAATAAATTTGTATGGATTATTTTGTCACTATTATAGCAAAAAAGACCGCCTAAGCGATCATTTTTTGTCGGTGCGGCCCACGAGGTAGTCGATAGAAACACCTAGGATATTTGCTATAGAAATTAGTTGATCAATGCTAGGCTCATACTTTCCAGATTCCCATATTCGTATTGTCCGTGGTGATACCCCTAATAATTCAGCGAGGGCTTTTTGTTGAATATTTTTAGATATTCTTAATTCTTTGATTCTTAAATTAGCCATGTTTAAATATTCCTCCTGTTGACAGGAAAGAAACTTACCTCTATAATAAAACTCGAAGAGGAAAGAAACTTACCTCTTTAATAAAGAAAGTGGGATGTGATTTGTTATTAGAAAGCTATCGTAAACAAAAAAAGCTAACTCAATCTGAGGTAGCAGAAAGACTTGGTGTAACAGCTAGATATTATCGTGGGATTGAATTAGGAACTTCTTTCCCAAGACAAAAAGTGCTAAACGCACTAGAAGACTTGTTCGAGCGACCTCAGCGTGTACTTTTGGCGAAGAACGCTGAGGAAGTTCCGAACTACATGAAAAACTATTTGTAGCCAGTATATCACAAGTTTGATTTAGGAGGAATATCAGATGGGAGAAATGGCAACGAAGAAACATCAACTTATTATCGAATATCAAGATGAAGCAGATTTGAGAATGAAATTGAAAGCTGAACAATACAATTTAACTGGTTCTCGCACGTTTGATGTATTCAGACCGGTTGCAATCCAAAATGAGGAAATAATTGTAATAAATGAAAAGTATTTTACAGAAGATGATTTTGATAAAACAATGTTTGAACCAATGAGAGCAATCTATGTTACTGAAGGGAAACATATTGTTGTATCTACTATCCATGATTCTTTAAGAAAACTCTCTTTAAATATCTTTGGAGTTACTAAAAATAAAGATTTGACGAATGAACAATTATTACACGTACAAGAAGCGTATCGAACATTTAAAGAATTATTTTTAAGCTTGTATGAAGAACGCATAAGAAATAAGGTGTAGTTTCAATGAAAAAAAGACCGCTTAAGCGATCATTTTTTGTCGGAGCGGCCCACGAGGTAATCAAGTGATACATGAAAGTAGTCGGCGAGGGCGATGAGAGTATCAAGCTTTGGTTCACTGTCCCCAGATTCATAACGTTGATATTGCCGATTATTAATTTTTAAAAATAATGCCATATCGGTTTGTTTTAAACCTTGTTCTTTTCTTAGTTTAGCAAGGTTTTCTGAAAGTCTTTTAGTCATTATATTCCTCCAAAAAAATAATTGACAACGACGAATTAAGGTGTGAAATCATATGGATCATCTGTTTTACCCGCTAGATACTTAACAGATACATTGTAGTATTCAGCTAATACTAAGGCGGTATCAATTAACGGTAGTGTTTCGTCTCGTTCGTAACGTTGATATGTTTTTAAGGTTTTACCGATTATCTCTGCGACTTGAGATTGAGAAAGACCTGAGTTTTCTCGCAATTCACGTAATCTTTGACCCATAATAATAGATTTGTCCATTAGTCATTCCTCCAATAATAAAAAGAATTGACTGAGACAAAAATGTCCTATATAATAAAAATATGGATAGGACAAAAATGTCTCATTCAAATATGAAAGCAGGGTGTGATGTGAAGAATAAAAAATTAATGCAAAAACGTAAAGAAAAAGGCTTGTCGCAAGTGGAAGTTGCAAAACAAGCCGGGATTTCAACTCGACAATATCGGCGAGTTGAAGCTGGAGAACATCTACCAAATGTCGCTCCGGCAATTAAAATCGCAAAGCTATTAGGAACAACTGTGGAAGAGTTGTTTACCTAGAGTATAGCACAGGAATTATCTAGGAGGAATAGAGATGGAAACGAAAACCTTAGAAGAATACAAACAAGAAAATGAACGATTAAGACTTGAAATCCAATTGTTGAAACGTCCAATGGAAAAAGTTACTCAAAATACCTTATTCAAGGATGTTGCTTTTTCTGATACAGATGTTCTTCAAACAAATCAAAAATACCAAATAACCAAGGATTTAAAAGAATGGAATGATTTACCTTTTACTAGAATTTATACACTGAATCCTCAAAATCACGGATCGGTGAGAAACGAATCAACGCATTATAACGTTTCTAATCATGCGATCCATGACAGTTTAAGAAAGTTATCACTAGCTATTGTGGGTGCAACTAAGAACACAGATTTGGTGGCAAAGGAGTACACGATTGTAAGGGAAACATATGAAGCGTTAAAAAATCTATTTTTACAAAAGTATGATGAGAGATTGAAGCAGTTAGATAGAGAAAAATCAATGGAGGAGTAACCATGAAAAAAATCTACTGGGTACGGCGGACCGCATTTATCTTAACGATTTTTGCGTTAGGCGCACTAATCACAGGACAAGTACCAATGTG
>JAEZWY010000086.1 GCA_023442905.1 Bacillota bacterium
CAGTTGCAACGATGCCAAGTGTCTTAATATTAGACGAACCCACACGTGGAATTGATGCTGCAGCTCGAGAGGATGTTTATAAAATTATTGAAAAGATGAAAAGTATAGGGGTTGCTGTCCTATTAATTTCATCGGACACTGAAGAATTAGTGAAGTTATCTGATCGGGTAGTTTCAATGTATCGTGGAAAAATAAATGGAGAATTTATCGGAGAAGAAATATCAAGTGAAAGATTAACTTCGGCTATTTTTGGTATTAACAAGGAGAAGCGCTATGAAAACATTAGTTAAAAATAGTTCTTTTAAAACCTTACTCATTTTAGTAGCATTATTTGGTTTAGCTGGTTTAATTAATCCATCCTTTTTACAAATTAACAATATTTTTCAAACAATCAACGGTAGCGTTGTATATGGAATGGTCGCATTGGGGATGGCTTTTGTAATATTTACCGGAGAAATTGATGTTTCGGTTGGAGCGGTTTTAGGATTATCAGCAGCTATAACTGGAAATCTAGTATTAGCAGGGATGAATTATTTTATTATTTTGTTAATTGTAATTTTGGTTGGTGCAGTCATTGGAATTATTAATGCTATTGGCGTTAATATATTAAAAATTCCATCGATCATTATGACATTGGGAACAAACGGAGTCATTCGTGGCTTAATCTTTGTTTATACTGGTGGAAAATGGATTGAAGGGTTAGCTTTTGATTTCAAGTCATTAGCTCAATTAACTGTAAATCGAACATTGTCTTATTTCTATCTCGCCTTAATAGCTCTAGTTTTAGGAGCTTTATGGTATTTAGCTAGTACTAAGACAGGGAAAACGTTTAAAGCCGTTGGAGATAATTATGATGGAGCAAAATTATTGGGTTTGCCTGTCACAAAGGTTAAGATATTATCTTTTGTCTTGTGTAGTGTATTGGCATCAATAGGGGGATATTTATATACCTCCCGTGTTGGATTTGTTACGCCAACCGCAGGAGTAGGTTATGAAATGGTTGCTGTGGCTGCTTGCGTTATTGGAGGAATAAATTTAACTGGTGGCGTTGGGAATGTGATTGGCTCTCTGTTGGGATCAATTTTAATGGCATCAATTACTCGTGTTCTTGTATTTATTGGATTGCCATCAACATTTGATAATACAATTACAGGTTTAATGTTAATTACCGTGGTTGTAATTGGCTCTTACTTTAATAAACGATCATTAGAGCGATTAAGAGTTGAAAGACTCCATGCAAGAGTGGAGGGGGATTAGATGATGGCAAGATTATGGAAATATCATAAGTGGGAAATGTTACTGCTTTTAGTTTTAATTGGTGAGATTGTCATTTTTGGTTCAATGAACCCAAGGTTTTTAAAGCCAAATGTACTTCTTGGTAGTATAAATGATTTCATTCCTATTTGTTTGATTTCATTGTTTGGTTCCTTTGTCATGATTACAGGTGGAATCGATATCCAAAGTGGATCAATCGTGGGACTGTCATCGATATGTGCTGGCTTATTATGGCAAGTTGGTGGGTTAAATATTTGGTTGGCCTGTATGATTACTCTAATAATTGGAGCTTTATGTGGATTATTAAGTGGCACAATAGTAGCGAATTTAGATGTACAACCGATGGTTATTACTTTAGGTGGTTCATTCTTATTTAGTGGTTTAGGTTTAGCTATTATGGGATTATCAGGAGTCGAATCATATAAAGGAATTAGCGGTTTTCCAGAGTACTTTACGTTTTTATTTAGAGAACGAATTGGTCCGATGCCGTTTCAAGTAATATTGTTTTTACTATTAACCGCAATAGCCTACTTTATTTTGCATAAAACAAAATATAGTAGAAAAATTTTCTTAGTGGGTGTTAACCGAAGTGCAGCAGAATTTTCAGGAATTAATACAAAACGAATTATCGCTTCAACTTATGTATTATCTGGTATTTCAGCTGCGATTGCAGGGATTGTATTAACGGGTTATTTGGGCACTGCCAAATCAGATTTTGGTAAAGAATTAACCTTACCAATCATAACTGCAATTGTGTTGGGTGGAATTAGTAACACAGGTGGTCGTGGTAATGTTATCGGAACGGCGTTAGCTGCGGTGGTAATAGGTATCATGAGATTTGGATTATCAATGAATGGAGTTGATACACAGTATTTAGATATACCAGTTGGCTTGTTGCTTATTGCGTCATTAGTTATTAGAACCTTTATCGAAAAAAATCATAAATAAAAGGAGAATTACAATGAAATCTGTATTGAAAAAAATTGCGTTAGTTTTTGTTGTTCTATTATTAGTATTAACATCTACAGGTACAGCATTTGCACAAGGAAAATTAATCGTATTTATTCCTAAATTGTCAGGGAATGCATTCTTTGAGTCTGGTAATGAAGGCGCGCAAGAAATGGCGGAAAAAGCAGGATTTGAAGTGAAATATGACGGTAACCCTGAAGCTTCAGTTGCCAATCAAGTAACTATTATCAATAATGCTATTCAACAAGGTGCTGATGCGATTTCTGTATCAGCAGTTGATGCTACTGGTTTAGATGATGTGTTAAAACAAGCTATGGACCAAGGAATCATTGTAACAACATGGGATTCAGATGTTTCTGTTGATGCACGACAAGTAATGGTTTCTCAAGGTACTCCTGAACAATTAGGCGAAATGCTGATTCAAATGGGGGTTGATTCATTAAAAGATCGTGGTAAAGATCCTGAAAAAGATGAAATTAAATATGTGTGGCATTACTCTCAAGCTACAGTTGCTGACCAAAACTCATGGCAAGTAGCTGGTGAATCATATATCAAAGAAAAATATCCTAATTGGGTTAACGTAGCTCCTGAAAATTATTATTCAGAACAAAATGCTGAAAAAGCAATCACTGTTGGTGAATCAATCTTATCAGCACATTCAGATATTGATTTAATAATTTGCAATGACTCAACAGCTTTACCTGGCCAACTACAAGCATTACAAAACAATGGTCTAACACAAGAGGACGTAACTGTAACTGGATTCGCGTCACCAAAATCAATTAAAGATTATGCTGATGCAGGATATATTAATCGTTGGGGATTATGGGATGTTAAGGTTCAAGGAGCAATTGCTGTATGGATTTCTAACTATTTAGCTGAAGGTAATGCGATGAAAGTTGGGGACAAAGTTGAAATTCCAGAAATTGGTGAAGTAGAATTAATGCCTAACTCAGTATTAGATCCTGATTTAGAAGATAGTGAAGATAAAGGTGTAATTTTACTACCTGAACGTTTAGTGTTTACGAAGGATAATGCTGGCGATTATAACTATTAATCAATCGACAACATAGTTAAGAATATATAAA
Organism: Bacillota bacterium; assembly: GCA_023442905.1. Lineage (GTDB taxonomy): Bacteria > Bacillota > Bacilli > Lactobacillales > Aerococcaceae > Aerococcus. The sequence continues at coordinate 3,333 of JAEZWY010000086.1, forward strand.
ATATGGTTTAACATTCTGCTGACCTATTCAGTCAGCAGAATAGGGTTTATTAAAATAAAAAATAAAAGAAGGATGGTAGAATAATAGATGGCAGATTTAGATAACTTAAAAGTTGCAAAAGATTATTATGTTTCAACTCCACCGGTGACAGCAGGGGAATTTTATGTAAAAGGTGCGAATAATCTTGACTGGGGTATGAAGAAACATTTATCAAATATCTTTGATCCAGTATCTGGAAATACAGTAATGTTTGCTTTTGACCATGGTTATTTTATGGGTTCAACATCAGGATTAGAGCGTTTAGACATTTTACTTCCAAAAATTATCGATGATGTCGATGTATTAATGGGAACTCGTGGAATGCTCAGAACTACAGTTAATCCGGCAAGTCGTAAAGGGATTGCTTTAAGAAGTACAAGCGGTTCATCAATGTTACAAGATGACTTGAGTTTCGAAGTAAATGCTGTCGATATTGAAGACGCTATTCGAATGAATGCAGATTGTTTAGCTGTTCAAACCTTTATTGGTGCTCAAGGTCAATTATCTTCTATCGATAATTTATCTCAAACAATCAATATGGGAATGAGATATTCAATTCCAACAATGGGAGTTATTGCAGTAGGAAAAGAAATGGAAAGAACCGATAAATTCTTTAAATTAGCCACACGGATTGTGGCTGAGATGGGAGCAAACATTATTAAATCATACTACTGTGATAATTTTGAAGAAGTTGTAGCTGCTTGTCCAGTTCCGATTGTTATTGCTGGTCGTAAAAAAACTTCAGAGAGAGAAGCTTTAACATTGGC
>JAEZWY010000096.1 GCA_023442905.1 Bacillota bacterium
CCTAAGGGCTGCTCCGAAAGCATATTATCAAGATAAAAATGAATAATGGAAAAGAGTATAAAAAAAACCAGGTAATCTAATAATTACCTGGCAAACATTACTCATCAGTCCTATTTGACGTAGAGCCGAAATTTGACTTTCATCTACACCAAATTCGACCATTGTATCTTCAATTACATCAGCCATTGAGTCATAAGAAATTGGGTCAATCATGGCTACACCATTGGCCTGCATCAAATCAATATTGTATACTTCTTCATCACTTAAGGTTAATGGGGTGTTACCTAAGGAGTCACTTGCAGTAGATTCGTCTACTGTCGCTGTTAATGAATCGCTTGATGCATCCCCTTTATCCTCATCATTATATTTAAATATAGCAATTAATACCGCTATTAAAGCCACCCCTAGAACGAAAAAGGGCACTAGCGGTTTAATACTAGATTTTTTTCTTCTTTTCGACATGCATTACTCCTTATTCATTTTTAATATTCTATGGTCCTCATCCCATGCATATGAATTTTACCAAGAAAATATGATTATACTGTGACAATTTCCCATTTATTGTGAATGAATGATGTTTTATATTTTAAGAGTATGTTAATTCTATGCCTAGTTCTCATATAAAACGAGACAAGATGGTTATCCTGTCTCGTTTTAATAGCTATTAATAAGCGCGTGCATACCATACAGTGTATTTAGCAGGTTTACCTGAATATAGGTCAACTGTTTTTTCTACTGGTGGGTTGAATGGGATATTACGTGAAGTAAATCCTGTGGCTTCTTTGATGGCTGCTTCTGATTCATCAGTGCCATCCCAACCAGCTAAAATCCAACCTGGTCGTTCGCCATTCTCTTCACAAGCTGCTAAGTGAGCAGTTAATTGATCCATTGTATCAATATCAAAATGTTCATTTTCAGCGCGGAAGGCTACCGCTTTATCGTAAAGACGTTGGTGCATTTCATCGAAACGGTTATTGATTTCAGCTACCAAGTCTTGGTCTAGTGAAAATGCTTCTTTACCGTCAACATCACGCATTTTAATCATGACTTGATTATTTTCCATATCACGTGGACCAAATTCGATACGCAATGGTACACCATGTACCTCAGATTCATTGTATTTGTAACCTGGTGAGTTATTTGAGTCATCAAGATTTACACGTAATCCAGCATCTAATAATGTTGCTTTGATTTCTTGTAGTTTCTCAAGTACTTGTGGATTTTTCTTGATATTACCAACAGGGATTAACGATACTTGTGTACCGGCAACACGAGGAGGTAAAACTAACCCTTTTTCATCACCGTGGATCATAATCATTGCACCCACTAAGCGAGTTGATGAACCCCAAGATGTTGTATGTACGTATGTATGTTGGTTGTCTTCATTCAAGAATTTAATATCAAAAGCTTCTGCAAAGTTTTGACCTAAATAGTGAGAAGTTCCTGCTTGAATTGCTTTAGTATCTTTTGTCATCGCTTCAATCGAGAAGGTATCTACTGCACCAGCAAAGCGCTCTGATGGTGTTTTTTGTCCTTCGTAAACTGGCATCGCAAATACTTCTTTAACTAAGTCAGTATAGTAATGCAACATTTTCATTGTACGTTCGCGTGCTTCTTCTTCAGTTGCGTGCGCTGTATGACCTTCTTGCCATAAGAATTCTGATGTACGGATGAATGGCAATGTACGTTTTTCCCAACGGAAGACGTTAGCCCATTGGTTTAACTCCATCGGTAAATCACGGTAAGAGTTAATCCAATCTGACATTGCATTACCAAATAAAGTTTCAGAAGTTGGACGTAATGCCAATGGCTCTTCTAATTTTTCCTCACCTGCTTCAGTTACCCATGGCAATTCAGGCGCGAAACCTTCTACGTGGTCAGCCTCTTTTTCAAAGAAGTGTTTTGGAATTAACATTGGGAAGTAGGCGTTACGAATACCTTCCTTCTTCAACATTTCATTGAAAGCATCTTTATATGATTCCCATAATAAAAAGCCATCTGGTTTAAAGATCATTGTTCCACGGACAGGACCGTAATCCATCAAATCACCCTGTTGAATTGCTTGTAAATACCATTTTGAAAAATCTGTTTGTTGTAAATTTTCTGTTGCTTCTTGCTTCGCCATTTTCATACTCCTTTTAAAAATATTCCTGTAACCAAAAAGAGCACCCCATCCATAAAGGACGAAATGCTCGCGGTGCCACCTTTTTTAGTCAGAGATACTACCGGTCTCCAACTCTCTCAAAGACAATAACGGCGCCACCGTGCCTTTTTCAAGGCGATTTTTACATGTAGTAGGTTCATATTGTCAGTGGGGATATGCTTACACCTGATCATATCTCGCTTAATCCTTAACAACACTACTAGTCTACAAATCGTTTATTTATTCTCATAGCTTACAGCCTATATTTTGCTTGATTAGCCGGTAAAAGTCAATATCTCAAGTCCTGTTCCCTTGAAAAAAGACTAGTTTCTCTAATCAAGCAAGTCGACTGTCAAATGATCGATCATTTCTTTCGTTGTCTGTCTATGTTCAGTGCGCGCCTTTTTTCGAGCGCCATAACCGTTACATAAGTAGATTTCTTCATCCGTATGGGCAACAACTTCTGGTAAATGATAGTCAGGGTCAACATAGTCTCTCAAGACTACATAGGTTAGAAAAGCCGTTGCAGCTAAATAACGCTCACCATTATGTTTTTCACCAATAACCTTGGCAAAAATCTCCATTGAACGTTTACCTGCCCCCGTTACATAGGTTTCAACATGGGCAATATCTCCTTCTGGCAAAGGTGCCACAAAATGAATATCATCCATATTAGCAGTCATTGTGCCATATGGCGTCAATCGACCTGCGGATACAGAAGCCACATTATCCATGATATATAATATTTGGCCACCATATAAATTCTTATAAAAATTGGTTTGGTTAGGCATAATTCGATGTGATTGTACTGCCTTTGTTCGTTTACAAGTCACTTGTGACATAAAACTGACCTCCATTTACTAATTCATTCCGGATCTTTTAAGTGATTTACTTAAAGGTAAGGATAGAATAGGTGTTAAAATCCCCGAAGTAACTGCTTCTAATAAACCATTACTACCAATTGTAACTAAGAATGTGGCAATTAAAGCAGACGTTGGGATATTTAGTGCATTCGCATAAGATTCAGCTGAAAACAGGTAAATCGCACCCAAAACAGTAACTGTATTCACTATAGACCCGATAAGACCCGTAATGATGAATTTTGTTCTATCTTTTACCTTACCATCAAGATATACAGCAATCCATCCTGAAATGAAGCCAACTAGCATCCGCGGAATAACAGATACTAACGGATTTAAGAAAACCACTGACATTATATCGGGCACAATCGCTGCCTTGATCATCCGCAAAATACCCCAAGAAGCACCGAGGATAAGTCCTGTTTGTGGGCCAAATAAACTAGCACCGATAATAACTGTTAAATGAATAATTGTTGCCTGGACTGGTCCAATCGGGATATAGCCGATTCCAGGAACAAAAGTTTGAATAATTAAAATCGCCAACATCAAACTAATCACAGTTAATCTGGCGGTCCGTTCTTTTTGATGATCCATAATAAACCTCGATATCTAAATTTGTAGTATATGTGGCGTTATCATACCATGAACTCACGTCACAATAAAAGGCTAACATTGCGCTAGCCTTCCTTGTCATCCTGGTTAAATGCAAGATGTTTACCCTTCAGTATATCCACAAAACGTGCAGTTAATTTAGCAGTCATTCCCCATAAATGTTCCCCTTGGATATTGTAAAAATGAATTCCCCGTCGTTCAGATCGGCCAAAATCATATTGCTTCCCACCTGGAATTAGGTCAAAAGGGAAATCATCAGCCACTTCTTGATGGTGGGCTACATAATGTACGTCAGGTTCCATGGCTTTCAATTTACGCAGTGGTACTGTGAAGATATGGTCTACTTCATATTTGTTTAGGGTTAGTTGCTCTAGACTATCAATCGCCAATTCACCAACATAACAACTAATAATTCGTTTACCCATAACAATATAATCCATTTCACCAACAACTTCAATTTTGTCAGGACTGATACCCAACTCTTCTGTCGTTTCACGGATAGCAGCTTGTTCAAAACCTTCACCAGCCTCTACCCGACCACCAGGAAAAGCGGCATCCCCTGCTTGGGAAATGCCGTTTGCCCTGTGTTCGAATAGAATATGCCATTCACCATCGAGTTTCGCTAAGGGAATCAATACAGCGTAGGCTTTTTCAACATCTAGAGGACGTGGTTCGTAGGTTTGAAAAATACGTCTAACCTCATCCATAACGATCGCCCTTCTTTCAACTGAAGTTTACTTGTTACGATTTTGGTAAGCTTCCCAGTCTGCTGTAAAGCCTTCAATACCTTTGTCAGTTAGCACATGGCCCCATAATTTAGGGAATAAGCTACCTGGAATCGTACCAATGTGTGCACCTGCTAACGCAGAACCTTCAAAGTGTGCGATGTGACGGATAGATGCTGCAATGATTTCAGCTTCGTAACCGTAAATATCTAATACTTCACGTAATTCTGCAATTAATTTCAAGCCATCTTGACCTAAGTCATCGATACGACCGATAAAAGGTGAAATATAAGTTGCACCCGCTTTAGCTGCCATTAACCCTTGAGAAACAGAGAAGATTAAGGTCACATTTGTTTTAATGCCTTCTTTAGAAAGTGTATTTACAGCTTTCAAACCAGCTTCAGTCATAGGGATTTTGACAACAACGTTGTCTGCCCATTTAGCAATCTCATGTGCCTCTTCAACCATTTCTTCATAAGTTAATCCTGTAACCTCAGCAGAAACTGGGCCATCGATTGTACCAGCAATATCTTTGATGACTTCTTCAAAATCGCGTCCTTCTTTAGCCACTAGAGATGGATTCGTTGTTACACCGTCAACTAGTCCTAAGTCATTAATACGTTTGATTTCATCGATATTCGCTGTATCTAAGAAAAATTTCATTTTGTTAAGTGCCTCCTGTTAGCTAATTCTTGAGTGATGTTGAGACAAAGGACCTAGCTGACAAATTAGTCAGCTAAACCTTTAAATGTATTGGCAACATTTTCAGCTGTAAAGCCATATTCTTCTTGGATTAAATCACCTTTACCTGAAGCACCAAAGCGGTCGATACCAACAATAGCTCCATTTAAGCCAGTGTATTTCGCCCAACCAAATGAAGCACCCATTTCAACAGCCACACGTTTAGTGATGGCTTTTGGTAATACAGACTCTTTGTAAGCTTCATCTTGTGCATCAAAAATTTCTTGAGATGGCATAGATACGACAGATACGTGGATACCTTCTTCAGCTAATTGCGCTTGAGCTGCAATCGCTAAGCTTACTTCCGAACCAGTCGCAATTAAGACACCTGTTTGCTCACCAGCTGCTGGAGAAATAACGTATGCACCTTTACGGACACCCTCTTCAGCGTTTTCTTTTGTACCTTCTAAGACCGGTAGGTCTTGACGTGTTAAGACTAACATCGTTGGTGTTTCTTCTGATTCAAGGGCTAATTTCCAAGCTACCCCTACTTCATTACCATCAGCAGGACGCAATACGTTTACGTTGTGCATTGCACGGAATGAAGCCAATTGTTCAACTGGTTCATGTGTTGGCCCATCTTCACCAACACCAATTGAGTCATGGGTAAAGACATAAGTTACTGGTAATTTAGAAATCGCAGCTAAACGAACCGCTGGACGTAGATAGTCAGAGAAGACGAAGAATGTACCAGCGTATGTTTTAGAACCACCATGTAAAGCAATACCATTCATCGCTGCAGCCATCGCAAATTCACGCACACCATACCAAATGTTACGTCCTTGGTAAGATCCTGCTTGGAATTCTTCATCTGCATCATTCATCGTATTGTTAGAAGAAGATAAGTCCGCTGATCCACCCCAGAATTCTGGTAATGCTTTACCAATTGCTTGAATAGCTGCTTGAGAAGTTTTACGACTTGCTGCTGCTTTATCGCCCACTTCATAAACAGGGATGTTAGCTTCCCAACCTTCAGGTAATTTACCTGCATAAGCACGTTCATATTGCGCCGCTAAGTCTGGATAAGCTGCTTTATAGTCAGCAAATAGCTTGTTCCAAGCTTCTTCTTCAGATTGACCACGAGAGGCTACAACTTCATTGAAGCGGTCATAAACTTCTTGTGGAATATCAAATGCATCATATGTCCAACCAAAGTTTTGCTTAGCAAAAGTAGACCCTTCTGCACCTAATGGTGCACCGTGAACACCAGATGTACCTTGTTTTTCAGCACCGAAACCAATAATTGTTTTAATTTCAATTAATGTAGGTTGATCAGTGTTAGCTTTCGCTTGCTCAATAGCGGTATTGATTGCTTCTAAATCATTACCGTCTTTTACTAGAATGTGTTCCCAGCCGTAAGCTTTGAAACGGTCACCAACATTTTCAGTAAAGGCTTTAGAAGTAGGCCCGTCTAATGAAATGTCATTTGAATCGTATAAAGCGATTAATTTGTTCAGTTTTAAATGACCAGCTAAAGATGCCGCTTCTTGCGTCACACCTTCCATCAAGTCACCGTCACCAACTAGGGTGTAAGTAAAATGATCCACAACGTTAAAACCGTCTTTATTGTAAACAGCAGCGTCATGCGCTTCTGCCATTGCCATACCTACTGCATTAGCAAAACCTTGACCTAATGGACCTGTTGTTGCTTCTACACCGTCAGTTTCGTGTACCTCTGGATGTCCAGGGGTTTTCGAACCGAATTGACGGAAGTTTTTCGTATCTTCTAAAGATACATCAAATCCTGATAAGTGAAGTAAGCTATAAAGCATTGCAGAACCATGTCCAGCCGATAATACAAATCGGTCGCGGTTAGTCCACTTACTGTGTTGTGGGTTTTGACGCAGGTGTTTAGACCATAGGGTATATGCCATTGGTGCAGCACCTAAAGGTAAACCTGGGTGTCCAGAATTCGCCTTATCCACCATATCTGTGCTTAAAGCACGAATAGCGTTTGTTGCTAAAATATCCGTGTTGTCAAACATTCATTTCACTCCTTAAAATC
>JAEZWY010000098.1 GCA_023442905.1 Bacillota bacterium
CCCAATACCTCTGTTGCCCTCGCTAAAAAGCAAACACAGATTGCTGTAGCTGACTTCTATCAACACCCCACAAATGGTAAGTAATTCAATATTTTTTCATGCCAAAAGGACTTGTCGCTTAACTTAAATGACAAGTCCTTTTTTGTTATGGACTATCAACATATATCAGCTACGTATTATCTAAATAAATAGGCACTAGGCTAAACCGATCATGCTCAAATTAATTTTACTTTTTTAGAATAAATAGCTATTATTAAACTATACACACACGTATACGCCCAGTGTTTGTCACATGGGCAACAAACAATCAAATAAGGGAGTGATTAAATGACATTATTACTGAATGTTAAAGACATCCGAGGATTAATCGATATGGCAGAAACTGTCAATATTGTCGAAAGAACCTATCAAAGTATGGGTGAAGGCAAGGTCGTCAATCCCAGTAAGGTGAATCTAGACTTAGGTGAAACGGGTAATTACCCCTATTATGAAGGCTTCATGAATGCTATGCCTGCTTATATCGACTGGTTAAACATGGCCGGTATGAAATGGATTGGCGGTTTCGATGGTGGTCGTGACGCTGCTGGTTTACCTTATATGACTGGTATGATTTTACTACTCGACCCACACATTGGTCGTTTTTTATCTGCTATGGACGGCTCTTACATTACTAATCTCAGAACTGGTGCGCAAACAGCCGTTGCACTCTCTTACTTTAACTTAGGAGAATCTATCTCAGTGGGGATGTTTGGTGCAGGTACCCAAGCTAGAACACAAGTCTTAGCCATTACTAAACGGTACAAAATCAACCGACTAGTTGTTTGGAACCACCGCCGTTCTACCGCTGAAGCCTTTAGAGATGATGTGGCCCACCTGATCGATGGTGAAATTATTATTGTTGATAAACCTGAGGAAGCTACAGATAATGATGTCATTATCACAGTAACAGGTGCTACTAAACCCTTCATAACCGGTGATATGATCAAACCAGGTACCATCATTATGCCAATGGGTTCTAGAGGTGAAATCACAGACGATATCATCATTAATGCCGATTATATCTATGTAGACCACAGAGCTCAAGCCCTTCATCGTGGCGCATTAAAGAGCTTAAATGATGCTGGCCATATCTCAGAAGCTGATATCACAGCTGACTTTGGCCAATTGGCAACAGGCGAAATCGCCCCCCAACACAATGACAAAACTACCACTATTGTCATTCCAATCGGTATTGGGGCATTGGATGTAGCTGTCGCAGGGCACGTCTACCACAAAGCCATGATACAAGGTCTTGGCCAACAATTTGACTTTGACTTGCTTGGCGGGGACAACACCCAAAACTATATGGATCCTGACATGGAAAAAGAATAAGGCTATCAACCAAGCTATAACATGATAAAAGGAGGATGCGACCAAACAGTCACATCCTCCTTTTTTATAATATTATGCATTTACAACATGGAAGCGTTCATTATGATGTTGTGGATTTTCAATTTCATCTACGACTGCAATGGCTAAGGCACGAGAATCTGTTGCAGACTCACCATTATCTGAATATAATAATTCATCTTTACCTAATTTAAAGGCCTCATTTTCTCCAGCATGGAATTCAAATCCGGGTGATACGCCTACCCAGTTTACGTTTTTTACATCACGTAAAAATTTTAATTGATAGAATTGATTTTCTGGAATCCCAATCCAAGACTCATGTCCTGGTAGTAGACGAATATCATCAATCACATCATGCTTATCTTCACCAGTAACTAATGATCCTGCACCTAGGATAAAGAAGAACCTTGGCGTCGTTGTTTCACGGAATTCAGCAATCCATTTTGTTGTAAGATCAGTTTGTAGATAAGCCTTATCTGGTGCTTGCGAAATAGCATGTACAACTACGTCATGTGCCGCTAGTTCATCTTTGGTTAAATCAAAAGCATCTTTAATGAATAATTGGACGTCCCCTTCAAAAGCTAGATCTGTTAATTTTTCCTCTGTACGACCAACAGCCGTTACTTGATGCCCTCTAGACAAGGCTTCTTTGGCAATTTGGCTCCCTGCAGTACCACTAGCACCTACAACCATAATTTTCATAATTTCAAAACTCCTTTAAAATTGCTGTATTAACTATTAACACTTACTTTTTATAACTATAAAAAGTATACGCTTATTGAATACGCTATAGCAATTCATACGCTTGGCTACTTATCCCTTTTTCCTCCTAGGAGTCGTAATCCATTAAGAATAACTAGAATAGTTGAACCCTCATGGAATAGTACACCTAAAGCAATATCTGAAATGCCCATAAAATTAAGGACAACTAGAACCAAAACAACAAACATAGAAAAAGCCATATTCTGCCAAGTAATCCGGTTCAAAGCGCTAGAAAGCTGATGGGCATAGGTTAATTTTTCTAAATCATTGGCCATAATCACAACATCCGCCACATCAATGGCAACATCCGTACCATCACCCATAGCAAAACCAATATCTGCTTGAACAAGTGCTGGAGCATCGTTCACACCATCGCCTGTCATCCCAACCTGACCATACTCAGCCTGCAAATCTTTTACAATTTGCGCTTTTTCTTCAGGTAAAACATTGGCCACGACTTGATCTATCCCCACCTGCTTAGCCACTGCTTGCCCAGTTGCTTCATTATCCCCGGTAATCATCACGGTATGCACATCAGCTTGGTGTAAGTAGCTGATGGCCGTTTGAGCCGCTTGATTAGGCGTATCCATCATAGCGATATAACCAATTACGCTAGTATCTTTTGCGATATACACGACCGTTTTACCAGTTTTTGATAATGCATCCGTATGGTCTTTAATTTTATCTGGAACATCCGTAAATATTGAGGGTTTACCAATTTGATAGTGATGGCCAGCATAATGACCGCTAAGCCCTTTTCCTAATTCGTTCACCACTTCAATATTTCCGATTAAATTTTTCGTGCCATCTTTAAATTCTTTTAAAATGGCTTGGGCCAAAGGATGGTTAGATTGGCTTTCCATCTCAATAATTACTGGCAAGATGACTTCATCTTGAATCCCCTCAACGAAGTAGTAGTCTGTTACTTCAGGTGTCCCTTTTGTCAAGGTACCCGTTTTATCAAAGGCGATGGCTTTTAAATCTATCAGATTAGAGAGGTAAGTACCGCCCTTGAATAGTACACCATGACGGGCCAAATTAGATATGGCGGACAAGGTTGCAGGGACCGCTGAAGCAGCCAAAGCACATGGTGATGCTGAAATTAGAAATACCAAACCGCGATACCAAGCCTCTGCCCATTCCCAGCCCAAGATCCAAGGACCTAGAAGGACAATGAATGGGAAAATGGCCAGGACGGTTGTGACATAGATTGGTTCGATTTTCTTAATTTTAGTGGCAGCTGGTGTCAAATTGGCTTGGGACGCTTCCACCATTTGCAGGATTTTCGCAAAGACGGTTTCATCCGGATTCTTCGTGACTTCAACCACAATAGCGTGGTCCCCGTTAATGGTCGCCCCAAATACCTCGTCACCTACTGTTTTTTCTTTAGGCATTGATTCGCCATTGATAGAGGCTTCGTTGATGACAGTAGCCCCTTTGACAATTCGGCCATCAGTAGGGATTTGACCCCCATTTAAGACTTGGACTTGGTCACCGATTTGCAGTTGGTCAACCGCCACCTTTTGGGTCGAACCATCAGCCTGTAATAGTAAGGCTTCAGTTGGGTTC
>JAEZWY010000105.1 GCA_023442905.1 Bacillota bacterium
AGAAATATACCAAAAGAGCAACTAGATATTGCTGAAGGTTTAATCATTCAAGCTGCTCGACTACGTATCCTTTTGGATGACAATTGGAAGGATATTTTGGAGAATGGAGAGTATGAGCGATTTAGACAATCAAAAGACCAAATTCCATACGACCGAAAGCGACCGATTGTAGAAAATTATGATAATCGAGATAAGACCTATAAGGACATCATCAAACAACTAACTGAATTATTGCCAAAAGAAGCTAAAAGTTCAGCGAGAGAAAACTTGTTGGGTGGTTAGCCTATGTTGCATACAGAACATGTTGATTTTTATTTGGAACTATATCAAGAAGGTTATTTGGTATTCAATGAAAAACGGATTCAGTTAGTTGAGTGGTTAAAAAGAGATATCTTATCCAAGGATAATGAGTACTACTTTGATGACCAGCAAATTAAAGATTATATTAATTTTAGTGAGCGATGGTACTATCCCTTAGATGATTGGGAAAAGTTCCTCGCTTCTTTTGTTTTCTTTTATAAGCGTTCTAATGACACCCCAGTATTTAGAATATTCATCTTGGTTATGGGCCGTGGTGCTGGTAAGAATGGTTTCATATCAACAATGGCCCATTTCTTGGCATCAAGTTTGCATGGAATTGAAGAATATGATGTCTCAATTGTGGCCAACTCGGAACATCAAGCAAAAACTTCCTTTGAAGAAATCTATAACAAAATAATCAAAGACCCTAGATTGTCAGCAGTTAATACTCGTGACACTACTTTTGAAGATGAGCCTATTGGTGAATTTGAACCATGGAAAAGCAAGATTATTAGTCAAGAAACACAATCTAAGATTATGTACCACACCTCTAATGCCAAAACAAAAGATGGTGGCCGTGAAGGTGCGTTGATATTCGATGAGTTCCACGAATATGAGAATTCAGAATTAGTAAAAGTGTTTACTGGTGGTCTTGGTAAGAAACCAAATCCGAGACAATTTTTCATTGGTACGAAAGGATTCATTAGAGAAGGCTATTTCGATATGCTCTATGATCGTGCAACAAATATTTTAAACGGTGATGCACCATTTAATGGCCATTTTCCATTTATTTGTGAGTTGGATGATATAAAAGAGATGGATAGTCCAGATTTATGGGAGAAAGCTAATCCTACTCTACAGAAACCATTAACAGGACGTGCGGAACGATTACTTCAAACGATGGAAGATGAGTATGCAGACTTAACCTATGAGCCGTCTGGACGACCTATGTTTGTTACAAAACGAATGAACGTAATTGAGGGTGACTCTGAACATAGCGTTGCTAGTCGAGAAGAGTTACTAGCAACTAACCGACCATTTTTTGATTTAGACGGATTAAAACCTATTGGATCACTAGATTATGGATCTGTAAGAGATTTTGCAGCATGTGGACTTTTATTTAAAAAAGGAGAAGAGTATGCATTCAAAACCCATTCATTCGCTATTAAACATTTTGTTGATGTCCATTATGGTTATTCAAATTCAGCAAATGCATTGGGCGGAAGCAAGAAAGCCCCCATAAAAGCTTGGGAAAAACAAGGACTCATGTCAGTTATTGATGAACCATCTCTTGATCCAATGCATATAGTGGCGTGGTTCGTAAATGCTAGAGAAAAATATGGCGTTGAAAGAATTGTGGCCGATAACTTTAAGTTAGATATATTAAGGCCCTTGCTTGAAAAAGAGGGCTTTGAAGTCGATTTGATTAAACGTCCGCAATCTATTCATCCTTTGGTTGCACCAAGAATCGAAGATGGGTTCGCAAATAATAAAATTATATTCGAAGATAATCCTCTGATGCGCTGGTATACGAATAATGTGTATGTTAAAGAAACATCAAATGGGAAAGTTTTTGATAAAAAAGAAGAAGTGAAACGCAAAACAGACGGTTTTCAGGCATTGGTACATGCAATGTATCGTGCGAATGAATTGGACGACCAAGTAGATCTGGGTGACTTCTTTGATATGGTTAGCCAATTACAATTTTAGAAAGGAGGGAAATTTTGGGATTATGGGAATCAATTAAGAATCGAATAAATAAGGTTGAACTGATTGGCTATGAATATCCAATTGATGATCATACGAAACGTGTGTATTTAAAACAGACTTCAATCGATAAAGTAGTTAATTATGTTGCTAGAACAATGTCAACCGCTAAATTCAGTATCAAAACACCGGATGGCAATGATAATGATTTTACTAATGATTGGGAATACAAGTTAAATGTACGACCAAACAGGAATCAGAATGCAACAGAGTTTTGGCAAAAAGTATTTTATAAGTTGCTATTTGATAATGAAGTTTTGATTATTATGTCAGATGAGGATCAGATGTTGATTGCTGATTCGTTTGTCAAAGATGATTCGATTAGCTTATACGATTATCGGTTTACCGATGTGGTTATTGGAAAGTATCCCTACAAGCGACCGTTTATTCGTTCTGAAGTTCTATATCTAAAATACGGTAATGAACAACTTTCTAAAATGATTGATGGACTGTTTGAAGATTATGCAGATTTGTTTAGTTCATTACTGAAATCAGTTTGGCGGAACGGTCAATTACGTGGTTCTGTTTCTATTAACAAAACCGGTACCTTTGCAGATGCTAAAGAACGGACGGAGCAGGTCCAAAGTTATTTGAATAATATGTTCAAAATTTTTGATACTAAAGAAACAGCTTATGTTATGACACCAAATGGCATGGATATTGAAGAATTCTCTAATAAAGGGAATTCAAGTAATATACCTTTTAGCGATTTAAATAGCGCGCGTTATGCAATGACTGCTGAAGTTGCTGAATTAGTCGGAATACCATCAAATTTAGTGTTTGGAGATAAACTAGAGTTAGATCAAAATAAAAAGTTGTATAAAGAAAATGTAGTTAATCCGCTGATTAAAATGCTTACCGATGAGATGAACGGTTTAATGATATCTCAATCAGATTATCAAAAGGGATTACGATTAACTATTTCAAACGTATTGACTACAGATGTTTTTGAGTTATCTACTCAAATTGATAAGTTGGTAGCTTCAGGAGTCTTTAGTCCTAATGACATTCTAGAAGAACTAGGACGTGATAAAGTGGATGACCCAATGATGGATAAACACTATATCACGAAAAATTATACTGAATATCAGAACATTGAAAGGGGTGAGGAAATAAGTGAAGAAAATTAAAGTACACGGTACGATTGTAACTAATGATAATAAATGGATTTATGATTTATTTGATATGGATTCAACTAGTCCTAAAGATATTTCAGATGCATTAGCGGATATGACTGATGATGTGGTTATTGAAATTAATTCTTATGGCGGATATGTTGATGCAGGTAATCAAATTTACTCAGATTTAAAAAACTACCCGGGAAATGTAACGGTAGAGGTATTAATGGCTGGTTCTGCAGCATCAGTTATTGCGATGGCTGGAGATAAAGTTAAGATGTCACCGGTCGGACGTATTATGATTCATAATGCTTCAGTTGGCGCGCAAGGCGACTATCATGCAATGGATGCAGCTAGCGAAGCATTACAAATGGCTAACTCAGCAATTGCAAATGCATATGTTGGTAAGTCTGGAATTGCTAAAGAAGAAGCGTTAGCTTTAATGAACAAAGAAACGTGGATGGATGCTGATAAAGCATTAGAATATGGATTTGTTGATGAAGTAATTGAATACACTGAATCGACACCAGTATTTGAACTTGTAGCGAATGGATTAACGAATGGTATTATCCCTCAAAACGTGATTGATAAAGTTCGGAATGATAAACAGCTACCAATGGCTAGTGTTCAAGTAAACACTGATGAAATTGTGGACAAGATTTATGGAAAGCTAAAAGCTGATTTTGATGTTGAAATTGAAAATAACAAGAAAGAGGAACCCAAAGCTAACAGTTTCGAACGGTTCCTTTTTTAGTACCCAAAATTAAAGGAGAGAAAAATTAAATGTTTAAATTAAAATCTATGACAAACTTCGCTTCTAAACGCGAGGATTTTATCAATGCTGTAAAAAATGGCGCTGATCAAGAGGCACAAGGTGACGCTTATTTAAATATGATTAATGCATTAGCTGAAGATGTAATGGATGAAGCTAAGAAAGAAGTTAATCTTCAAGTTGACCAAGCTACTAACATCAACAAGGCTAAAATGAGCAAAGAAACGTATGAATTCTTTAATGAAATCAATACTGAGGTTGGTTATAAAGAAGAAAAATTATTACCAGAAACAACAATTGATGAAATCTTCGAAGATTTAACAACTGAACATCCATTACTAGATGCAATCGGCTTAAAATCCGCTGGTATTCGCTTGAAATTCTTACGTTCTGAAACGTCTGGCCAAGCAGTTTGGGGTAAAGTGTTCGATGAAATTAAGGGACAATTGGACGCTACATTCAGTGATGAAGTTGCGATTCAAAACAAGTTAACAGCATTTGTTGTTGTTCCAAAAGACTTGACTGATTTATCTGTTAATTGGATTGAACGTTTTGTTCGCTTGCAAATCACTGAAGCATTTGCTGTAGCGTTAGAAGCAGCATTCCTATCTGGTGATGGTAATGATAAACCGATTGGTTTAAACCGTGATATCGATAATGGTACTGTATCTGGTGGCGTGACGACTTATCCAGTTAAAACAGCTCAAGGGACTTTATCATTTGCCGATACAGATTCAATCATCCAAGAGTTTAAAGATATTAAGAAGTACCACTCTACTAAATCTAATGGACAAGCAATTAATACTGCAGGTCAATTATACCTAGTAGTTTCTTCAGAAGATAAAGCAGATATCGAAGCGAAATTTACTATCTTAAATGCAAATGGTGTTTATGTAAATGCAGTGCCATTCAACATCAATATTGTTGAATCTGTTTTCCAAGAAAAAGGTACAGCAATTTCGTTCGTAAAATCTCGCTATGATGCATACATTGGTGGTGGTATTACTTTACGTAAGTTCGACCAAACATTCGCATTAGAAGATTTAGACTTATACACTGCTAAACAATTTGCGTACGGTAAAGCAAAAGATGGTAAAGCAACTGCAGTTTGGACATTAGCTGAACCAGCAACTTTACCAGAAGGGTAAGGTGAAATAGATGGCTAAATATAAAGTTTTAAAAGATTTTAAGGATATTAAAAACGGTAAAGTTTATACCAAAAATGATGAAATCGAGATGACGGTTAAACGTTCGGCGGAAGTATCAGACAATTTGGATGATACTTACCTTGAACGTTTGGATGAACCAAAATCTGAAAAGTAGGTGAGAAATATGGTTGATACGCCATTACTGGAAAGCTTTAAAACTTACATGCGTATATTCCATTCTGCTGAAGATGACTACTTAACAGACTTACTTGGCGCATCAGAGCTTGATATCTTGTCTCTGGTGGGCGGTAGTCTGCTGGATAGGGAAGTGAAGGAGCTCGTCTTTAATCGTGCGAGATACGCTTATACCGGCAATTTAGAGTTCTTTTACGAGAACTTCCAATCTCGTATCTTTGACTTATCGCTAAGACTAAATGGTGAGGAGTTGATGCAAGATGATGAATCGACCGTATAAGAAACCTGTAACAGATATCGGGGAACTGCGTACACCAGTAAGTTTCTATGAATCAAAAACGAGCGGTCCAGAACCTAATCAAACTGGACTAACTAAATTGTTTTATTGCTATGCAGAAGTATACAACCCATCGATGAAGGACTTGGAAATTATGCATAGTACGAGTGTGAAACAGGGTATCACGATTAAAATTCGAGACCCGTTAACTGACTATCAACCACAATCTCATCATGTAGTTATTATCGATGATTTTAGGTATAAAAACATGCAGTGGAATATCACTGATATTCGTCCGGATGTTCAAAATAGTGAGTTCATTACGGTTCTGCTTGGAGCGGATGCGTAATGGACTTTAATTTTGAAATCAAAGGTGCTGATGAAATTGTTGCTAATTTAGAAAAGCAATTTTCTGAAAGGCGTGTCTCAAGTATCGT
>JAEZWY010000175.1 GCA_023442905.1 Bacillota bacterium
GATGGTTTATATACTGTAGCCCGTGCTTTAGGTATTTCATTATCAGAAGCTCGCGCACTAAATGGTGGTTCAGACGTTATTCATCCAGGCAAAGTATTTACAGCTGGTCAAGGGGCGACTTCATCAAGTACGTCTTCTGCATCAAGCTCTAGCGCTAACACTGGTTCGACTTCAACGTCCGCAACAGGAAACTCATACACTGTGAAATCAGGTGATGGTTTATATACTGTAGCCCGTGCTTTAGGTATTTCATTATCAGAAGCTCGCGCACTAAATGGTGGTTCAGACGTTATTCATCCAGGCAAAGTATTTACAGCTGGTCAAGGGACGACTGCATCAAGTACATCTTCTACATCAAGCTCTAGTGCTAACACTGGTTCGACTTCAACGTCTGCAACAGGAAATTCATACACAGTTAAATCTGGTGACGGTATTTATACTGTAGCTCGAGCTTTAGGTATTTCATTATCAGAAGCTCGTGCCTTGAATGGTGGTTCAGATGTTATTCATCCAGGCAAAGTATTTACTACTGGAAGCGCAAGCCAATCTTCATCAAGTGCTTCAACTAGCAGCACGACAACTACAACAACATCTACTGCAACTTCAAGTGCGAAGACACATACAGTAGCATCTGGCGAGACTTTATACCGTATTGCTAAAAATAACGGTTTAAGTTTAGAAGAATTGATGGCTTTAAATGGCTTATCTAACTATAACCTTTACATTGGTCAAGTCTTAAAACTAAAATAATACGATCAAATCAATACACCATAGCTTGTTTAGCTCCCCCTTTACAAGCTATGGTGTATTTTATTGGCAGTAAAATTAAAATCAAATTAGAAATATGTTGACAAGCTTCATAAAGATTGCTAAAGTTGCATTATCAAATAGCGAGAGGAGGACTAAAGTCATGAATATCATTTCAACAACAGCTTTCTATAACTTTTTCAACTTTTACTTTTACTTTTTCGGTTTAGGTAAAGGTGATTTTGTTGTACAAGAAAAAGGATATGGCTTTAGTTCTTAAAATAATTAACTTACACGTTAGTTATACGAGAAAGTCCTTTACAACAAAAATCACTCCAGGGTGGTTTTGTTGTAAGGGACTTTTTTCTTGCTTATATACCAACCTTGGAAAATAAAGAATGCTACTGTGTTTTAATAAAAGGAGAAGATAAAAATGAATACAAAAGTTATGACAGCAGAAACTGAAGAAGCAATTTTAGCTAATATTCAAGAACCATACAAGAGAGCGAGTTTAGCCTACAAGGCAACCCCTTCAGTTGTGCAAGTAGGGAATATCCAAATTGGTGACGGTCATTTTGCGATGATTGGCGGTCCATGTTCAATTGAAGGCATGGAAAAATTAGATGAAGTTGCCTTAGCAGTTAAAGGTGCAGGTGCAAACATGTTACGTGGTGGGGCATTCAAGCCGCGTACTTCTCCATATTCATTCCAAGGGTTAGGGCAAGAAGGTTTAGATATGTTATCAGCTGTTGGTAAAAAATACGATTTACCAGTAGTTACAGAAGTGATGGCAGTTGATCAAGTAGATTTATTTGATGGTATCGATATGTACCAAGTAGGTGCACGTAATATGCAAAACTTTGACCTATTAAAAGCGATTGGTCAAACTAGAAAACCAGTTTTATTAAAACGTGGTATGGCAGCGTCGATTGAAGACTTACTAATGGCAGCTGAATACATTTTGGCCCACGGTAATCCCAATGTTATCTTATGTGAAAGAGGTATTCGTACTTACGAAACAAGTACACGTAATACATTAGACTTATCAGCGATTCCTGTTTTACGATCAAAAACGCATTTACCAATTGTGGTTGACCCTAGTCATGCAGTAGGTAAGCGTGAATGGGTTGAATCGATGGCGATGGCTGCAGTTGCTGCAGGGGCAGATGGATTGATTATTGAAATTCATCAAAATCCAGATGAAGCTTGGTCAGACGGCCGACAATCGTTATACTTAGATGAGTACAAGGCATTAACCAAGAAGGTGCAAGCTCTTCACACATTCTTAGCAGATTTAGATTAAACTGTTAAAAGGGTTAATTCACTTATCGATCACAGTATTTAAAAGAATTGAGGAATGAAATTGGAAAAAGTAAATGTAGCAGTTGCCAAACCGTATGATGTTATCATTGACAATGATTTGATTAAAAATGCTGGTCATCATCTTGAAGACTTAATTCAAAAACGTAAGGTTATGATTGTAACTGATAAAAATGTGGCTTCATTTGGCTATTTAGGTAGCTTACAAGAGGCGATTAGCCCAATTACAAGGGAAGTCAACACCATTACCTTACCAGCTGGAGAAGCACAGAAATCCTCAGCAAATTATATCTACCTACAAGAGCAATTAGCGACGTTGAACTATTCGCGTACTGACGTTTTAATTGCATTAGGTGGTGGTGTAATTGGTGACCTTGTCGGTTTTACAGCAGCAACTTACTTGCGTGGTATCCCATACATTCAAATGCCTACAACTTTGCTTTCAGCAATTGATTCTTCGGTAGGTGGAAAAACAGCAATCGATTTACCTCAAGGTAAAAATCTAGTGGGTGCTTTTTACCAACCTGCTCGAGTTCTATGTGATTTGACAACTTTCCATACTTTATCACAAAGTATTTTCGAAGATGGCTGTGCAGAATTAATTAAATACGGCATGATCTTAGATGATGAATTACTTAATGATTTAATGACACGTGATCAACCATTGACTGCTTTAAGTGAAGATCTAGCCAATGTTGTAAAGCGATGTGTAGAAATTAAACGTAGTGTCGTCTTAGAAGATGAACTCGATTTAGGTTTACGTCAACTACTTAACTTTGGTCATACGATTGGTCATGCCATTGAACAAGTTTCTCACTATAAAGTTTCTCATGGTAGAGGCGTTGCAACAGGGATGATTTTAACCCAATTAATGGCTGAAAAAGAAGGATTAACGGATTTAATCTTGGCTGACCGTTTTAACCAATTACTTAATCAATATCATTTACTAGACCAAGTTTACCTGGCAAAAGCATATACGTTTGCGGATCTTCTAGATGCTATGACGAATGATAAAAAGCGTCGAGGTGGCGAAATAACTGAAATTTTCCCAGAGTCATTTGGAAAATGTGAATTAAAGACAATCACCTTTGATCAATACGCTAGTTGGTTAGAAAAGATTTTTACTGATTTAAAAGCTAATCAGTTACCAATAACAATTATAGAAGCGGAGGCCTAGTGCGTGGATTCAATTACAGATATTAATGGGACAACGAAATTTGCAGCAGTGATAGGTCAACCATTAGGTCATTCGCTATCACCTATTATCTATAACACTTCATTTAAAGCACAAGATGTGAATATGGTTTACATTGCTTTTGAAACTGGTGAAGCAGAAACTATCGAAAGAATTGAACATTTAAAAGCATTAGACGTTCAGGGCATTAATATTACAATGCCTGGGAAATTTGCGGCTATGCAGACGGTTGATCGCTTAGATGCTGCTAGTCAATATGTCAATGCGGTAAATATGATTACGCGAGATAAGAATGGCCAGTGGGTAGGCTACAATACTGATGGTGCTGGATTGTGGCTGGCTGTGAAAAATAGAGGCGTTGACCTAGCTGGCAAGCGGTTAGTTGTGTATGGATCAGGCGCAACATCGCGTATTATCATCGCACAAGCAGTGATAGAGGGTATGACAGATATTTCAGTAGTAGCACGAAATATTCAAGATAAAGATTTGCTAATACAAGTATGTAAAGCGTTAAGAGCGGATTACCCTACCATCGATTTGAAGCTAATTGACCTTTCTGAACAAGATCAAGTGGCGACTGCGGTAAGAAATGCAGAAATTGTGATTCAATCAACCAGTCTAGGAATGGCGGCTAGTCAAGGGCAATCCATATTAGCGGATGAGAATTGGCTTCAAGCTGGTACTGTTGTCATGGACGTGATTTATGAGCCAATGGAAACGCGGTTTATGCAACAAGCTAAGGCGAGAGATTGTGTAGTGATAGGTGGCTTAGACATGTTAGTTTACCAAGCAAAACTAAACTATCAATTATTTGCCCACAAAGAAATGCCAGTTCAAGTGGTTTTCGATACAATTAAAGAACAATTGGCAGCTCGAAAAAGTGAATAAAAACAGGGTTGATAAAGCGGTTAGTCAGTTTGCTTTTACTAGGTGAAAGTGCTAGAATAAAGGCAATATTTGAACTTTTTCAGAGGTAGTAACAAGTAGCGTTCAATTAAGCGAGTATACGGTTGGTGAGAGTATATTTGAACCCCTTGTGAATTAGACTGAATTATAAGTTGGTGACGATGATAGCATCAGTTACCACGTCGCGCCAACGTTATCGGTATGAAGAGTACAAATCATAGGTGGTACCACGAAATTAATTCGTCCTATATACGTTTTTTTGACGTATATGGGACTTTTTTTATTTTTTAATATAAAAGGAGAGACAAAAAACAATGGCTTTTAATCATAAAGTAATTGAGAAAAAATGGCAGAAGTATTGGGATGAGAATAAAGAGTTTAAGACTTTAGAGGACTATTCAAAACCTAAATATTATGCCTTAGATATGTTCCCTTACCCATCAGGTGCAGGATTACACGTAGGGCATCCAGAAGGGTATACAGCAACGGATATCGTGTCTCGTTATAAACGTGCACAAGGTTATAACGTTTTACATCCAATGGGTTGGGATGCGTTTGGTTTACCAGCTGAGCAGTATGCACTAGATACTGGAAATGATCCAGTTGATTTTACAGCTAAAAACATTGCAACATTCAAACGTCAAATTAAATCATTAGGTTTTTCATATGATTGGGATCGTGAAATTAATACAACTGATCCTAAATTTTATAAATGGACCCAATGGATCTTCACCAAATTATATGAAAAAGGTTTGGCCTATGAAGACGAAATTTTAGTTAACTGGTGTGAAGCCTTAGGAACTGTATTAGCTAACGAAGAAGTCATCGATGGTAAATCTGAACGTGGTGGCTATCCAGTTGTTCGTAAACCAATGAAACAATGGGTATTGCGTATTACAGCTTATGCTGACCGTTTATTAGAAGGGTTAGACAACGTTGACTGGCCACATTCAGTAGTTGAAATGCAACGTCACTGGATTGGTAAATCGGAAGGGGCGCAATTAACTTTTGACATCCAAGACCATGATTTAACATTCGATGCATTTACAACTCGCCCAGATACAATTTATGGCCTAACTTTTGCTGTTTTAGCGCCTGAACATGAATTAGTTCGCCAAATTGTTACAGAAGAGCAACGTGAAGAAGTTGAAGCGTATTTACTAGCTGCTTCAATGAAATCTGACTTAGATCGTACAGATTTAGCTAAAGAAAAAACAGGGGTATTTACAGGTGCTTACGTTATTCATCCACTAACTGGTGAACCTTTCCCAATTTGGGTTGCAGACTACGTATTAGCTTCATATGGTACTGGTGCTGTTATGGCTGTACCAGCTCATGATGGTCGTGACTATGAGTTTGCTAAACAATTTAACTTACCGATCGTTCCCGTTATTGAGGGTGGTGACGTCTCAGTTGAAGTTTATACTGGAGATGGTCTACACATTAATTCAGGTGAATTAGATGGATTAGAAACAGCTGAAGCTACTGAAAAAGCAATTGAGATCTTAACAGCATCAGGACGCGGTGAACGCCAAACCACCTACCGTTTACGTGACTGGGTATTTTCTCGTCAACGTTATTGGGGTGAGCCAATTCCAATTATTCATTGGGAAGACGGCACAACTACTGCTGTAGCAGAGGAAGACCTACCAGTTCGTTTACCAAAATCAGATAATATTAAACCTTCAGGTACGGGTGAATCGCCATTAGCCAATATTGAAGACTGGCTATATGTTACTGATCCAGAAACAGGTATGAAGGGTCGTCGTGAAACAAATACCATGCCACAGTGGGCAGGTTCATCGTGGTACTTCTTACGTTATATTGATCCAAAAAATACTAATGAATTTGCATCAAAAGAAGCTTTAGACTACTGGTATAACGTAGACTTGTATATTGGTGGGGCAGAACATGCGGTATTGCATTTACTATATGCACGTTTCTGGAATATGTTCTTATATGATTTAGGCGTTGTACCAAATGAAGAACCATTCCAAAAACTATATAACCAAGGGATGATTCTTGGTGAAGGTAATGAGAAAATGTCTAAATCTAAAGGGAACGTTGTAAACCCTGATGATGTAGTCAACCAATTCGGGGCAGATACCTTGCGTCTATATGAAATGTTCATGGGTCCTCTAGATGCGTCAATCGCTTGGTCCGAGAATGGCCTTGAAGGTTCTCGTCGTTTCCTAGAACGTGTATGGCGTTTAATAGTTGATGAAAATGGCAAAATGCGTGACCGTATTACGACAATCAACACGGGTGAATTAGACAAAGTTTACCACCAAACAGTTCAAAAAGTTACTGAAGACTTTGAAAACTTGCATTTCAATACAGCAATTTCTCAAATGATGGTATTTGTGAATGAAGCGAATAAAGCTGAGAATCTATACTACGAGTATGTAAAAGGTTTTATTCAATTAATTGCGCCAATTGCTCCTCACTTGGCAGAGGAAATGTGGGTAATTGTTGGGAATGAACCTGGAATTTCATACGTAGCATGGCCAACATTTGATCCAGAAATGATCGTTGATGATGAAATTGAAATCGTTGTACAAGTTAATGGTAAAATCAAGGCTAAATTACAAGTTGCTAATGATAGTGCAAAAGAAACATTATTAGAAATTGCACATGCAAATGAGAAAGTGCAAGAAGCAATTGCAAGTAAAACAATCCGTAAAGAAATCGTAGTACCGAATAAACTAGTGAATATTGTCGCAAATTAGTGGACATCATATTTGTCTTGTGTATAATATGATTAGTTTTTAATAAGGGGAGATGGCGTTTACATGAAAAATATTTTAATTATCCACGATGCTTCTAGC
>JAEZWY010000219.1 GCA_023442905.1 Bacillota bacterium
ACCAAAATATCGTTCCATATTTCTCTAAGAACTTCCGTGTCGACTTGTGTGTAATTTTTAAAAGTTTCCATACTTTTAGGTCTCCTATGAATTTGTATCGCAATCCCTTATTATACCCATTCCACTCATATGCTTACAATAGTCCGTAAAAAATAGCATTCTTTAGAAAGACGATATGCCATCTATGGTTATGGTAGGTAAAGCATAAGACCGAAGGCTTAACCTTTTTAACTATTGTTCAAAAGTACCTTAAATTGAAAGGGTTGACATTCCTTTAAAAAATTGTTTGAATAGAGTTAATTCATAGAGACATTTGGGGTGCTGTGACAGCTGAGATTATACCCATGGAACCTGATACAGTTAATACTGGCGAAGGAAAATGTAGTAAATATTGTCAAAAATATGATTCGTTTGGCTTTTTGCCTTGCTATCATTCATTTGGACACTATTTCCCCCTTTTGTCGAATACTGACAGGAAAGGGGGCTTTTTTTGTTTTTCAAAAGGTGTCTAGATAATTGAATACCAATGATACTTCACCATATTGATTTAAAAGATGCGATATTGAAAGGATTTAAAAGATGACAATCGATTTGTATACATTGAAAGCTTTACCAACTTACGACAACCCCTTCCCATTAGCCAAAAGCCCGCTAATACAGTGCTTAACCAATACCGTGACGGTGGAATCGGTGGCCAACGCCTTATTATATGTGGGGGCGGCACCAGTCATGGCAGACCAGGCAGCTGAGATGGAAGATTTCTTCAATCAGAACGATGGGGCCTTGATCAATATTGGGAGTTTATCGCCTGAAAAAATCCGCAACATTTTATTGGCTGCTAGAACAGCTGACGAAACAGACACGCCTTTCGTTCTGGATTTAGTAGGGGTTTCAGCCAGTCCCTTGCGTAACGACCTAGCCCAAGAAATCAGCACATCCGCACCAGATGTTATCAAAGGCAACTTGTCTGAAATGCGGACTTTCTGTGGTTTAGGGTCAACTGGACGAGGTGTTGACGCAGGGGCCGATGACCAAAGCGAGGCGGCCTTAGTGGAACTGGGCCAAGTCATGCAAGAATGGGTGTCAGACCATGCCGGTACAACCTTATTAGCGACAGGACCAGTAGACGTGGTTGCTGATGCGTCAGGCATTTACTACTTGAAGAATGGCGTAGACAATCTTGGTCGCTTTACTGGGACGGGAGACATTGTCGGTGCCTTGATTACAGCCTTATTAGGGGCTGGTCAGCCAGTCCGAGACGCTGTAATTTTAGCGGTATCTTACTTCAATTTATGTGGTGAAAAAGCAGACGCAACAACAAGAGGCCTAGCCGATTTTAGACAGGAAACATTGAATAACCTGTCTCTATTGTTGGCAGACGATGAATGGTTAACAGGTATCAAGGGAGGTCAACTATAATGGATTACAGTTTATACCTAGTCACAGCGGGTTTTGATTATCAAGAAGATGCCTTTTTACAAGTGGTTGAAGACGCGGTCAAGGCGGGGGTTACTTTGGTTCAATTCCGGGACAAAACGGCAACCAGCCGTGATGCTTACGCCTTAGCCCAAAAATTGAAAGCCATCACCGACCGATACGATGTGCCCTTGATCATCAACGACCGAGTGGACTTAGCGCTAGCGGTGGATGCAGCGGGTGTCCATATTGGCGACGACGAATTGCCGGTTGACGTGGTTCGGAAACTCATCGGGCCAGACAAGATTTTAGGGGTCTCAACCAAAACCCTAGCGCGGGCAGAAGAAGCCTACCAACAAGAGGCGGACTATTTGGGTGTCGGGGCCATCTTCCCAACAACTACCAAGGATTCCAGCCTAGTAACAGTAGAAACTTTACAGACGATCACCAGCCAAGTAGCCATCCCAGTTGTCGCAATTGGCGGCATTCAATTGGACAATATCAAAACATTAGCCGGAAGTGGGATTGCGGGCATTTCGGTAGTTTCTGAAATTATGTTGGCTGATTCAGTGACACAACGCGTAAGAGATTTAAAAGCTGAAGTAGCAGATATTTTGGAGGTGGACTAAATGGTAAATTCAACACCACAAGTAGTGACAATCGCTGGGTCTGACTCAGGTGGGGGCGCAGGGATTCAAGCCGACTTGAAAACTTTCCAAGCTCGCAAAGCCTTTGGTATGTCGATTGTGGTCGCTTTGACTGCCCAGAATACCTTAGGTGTCCAATCGGCCTTACCAGTACCTCTGGACTTAATTGATGCCCAATTTGCCTCGTTGAAAGCGGACTTCAGAATCGGCGCTGTCAAAACAGGCATGTTATTTAACGGAGCATATGTAGAGAATGTGGTTAAAAATCTGAAAGAGGTAGACTTTGGACCTTTAATCGTTGACCCGGTCATGGTGGCTAAGGGTGGTCATCAATTGTTGGACCAAGATGCCATCGACGCCATTCAAAACAAATTACTCCCTCTTGCGGCCTTAGTCACACCAAATATTCTTGAAGCAGAAATCATCGCTGACATGACAATTGACTCAGAAGCGGATATGTTGGCGGCGGGATTGAAGTTACAAGGATACGGGGCTAAAAACGTGATTGTCAAAGGGGGGCATTCAAAAGCAGAACGGGCCAGAGACTTAGTTCTCTTTGAAAACGGCGAACAATTATGGCTGTCTAGTCCACGGGTCAATACAGAAAACACCCACGGGACAGGGGATACCTTGTCAGCAGCAATCGCAGCCGAATTGGCTAAAGGAACTGACTTGAAGGACGCCATCATTATCGGCAAACAGTTCATCCAGGGTGCCATCGCAGACGGAATCGACGTCGGCCATGGACACGGACCAACCAACCACTGGGCGGATTTGTCAGATGATATAGTTGTTGAAAGTGAGTAAAACATAGTAAAAAGGACCTAGACTAGGGAAAAAGTGCAAGCGCATAATCCCAAATCTTGGTCCTTATTTTATATGTTTAAAATCTATTACAGCCTAAAAGCCCAACTCTTCCAGCATCTCTTGGTGAGATATGCTTTCATCTTTAGATTGATGTTGTGCCATTGCTTTCTCGTACAAGGTCATATCCATTTGCTTTTCCAGGTCTGTCAGAAGACTTGTTCTCACTAATTCTGAAACACTCAAGTTATTCAATTTAGCTATATATTGAATAAATAAGTATTCTTCATCCGTAACGCCAAAGGAAGATGTATGCATATTATAGCCTCCTGTGATGACTATTATTTCTGACGTCGTTTAACCACAAAATCATAGATGGTTAGGATTACCATATAGATGAGTGTTGCGAGACTACCGATATTCATCATTTGACTACTTTGTGATACCATGCCATAAAGTAGAAATAGGGATAAGCAAAAACTAATAAAAAATCTTGTTTTAGACATGCCTAGCAAAATGATCACCTCTTCAATACACGAAACGCTGAATATTTTGGAATTTAACTAGCGCTTCCATCAAGGCATCCTTTAACGAATGCCTACAAAAATTTTTACCACTAATATTAGTCTTAAAATATCACAAAAAATTATCTCTTTCAAGTTAAGGGAAACCTTCAATCCAGGTTTTGTAATCGCTTTTTTGGTAGAATGAAACAAAGACATTCAGGATGGGAGTGACAAGTATATGCATAAAATTTTAGTGGCACCGGATTCCTTCAAGGGGTCCTTGACAGCTTTGGAGGCTTGCGAGGCCATGACAACAGGCATTCGCCGATCTCTGCCGGATGCGGAAATTGTGGAGATTCCCATGGCGGATGGTGGTGAAGGTACTGTCCAATCCTTAGTTGACGCAACGGATGGGAAAGTCATTGAAGCGGAAGTGGTTGGTCCCTTAGGTGATCCAGTAACGGCTAAATATGGGCTTCTAGGTAATGGCAAAACGGCCGTCATTGAAATGGCTGAGGCATCTGGCTTAGGCTACGTCACCGAGAAAACAAAGAATCCAATGGTGACGACAACATACGGAACTGGTCAATTGATTTTGGCTTGTCTTGACCAAGGTATTCAAGAAATTATTATTGGCCTTGGTGGTTCTGCAACCAATGATGGTGGTGCTGGAATGGCCCAAGCACTAGGCTACCAACTGATAGATAAAGCCGGCAATGTAATTGGCTACGGTGGTGGCGCCTTGGCTGACTTAGCAACCATTAAAGTTGACCAAGTAGACAAACGTTTAAAAGCTACCCACTTTATCATCGCTTCTGACGTCAACAATCCCCTGGTTGGTCCAGAAGGGGCTTCAGCTGTTTTTGGCCCACAAAAGGGGGCGGATGAAGAAATGGTCGCTAGTTTAGACCAGAATTTACAAGCATTTGCGGACATTATCCAAGAAGACTTAGGTAAATCAATCGCGGATACACCAGGTGCTGGAGCAGCGGGTGGTCTTGGGGGTGGATTCCTAGCCTTTACTCAAGCAGAGATGAACAAGGGGATTGAAATCGTTTTGGCCTATACCAAACTTCAGGAAGTGGCAGTAGGCTGTGACTTATGTTTGACGGGTGAAGGGGGTATTGACTTCCAAACGAAATTCGGAAAAACCCCATATGGTGTTGCCCAGGCCTTCAAGTCGGTCAATCCCGATAAAAAGGTCATCGCCTTAGCAGGCCATGTTGGCAAGGGTATTGATGAGCTCTACACTGAAGGCATTGATGCAGTCTTTGGTATTGCGCCAGGTGCTGCTAGCTTGGATGATCTGATTGCCAATGCGAAAGATAATTTAGCGTCTACTACTGAGAATATCATACGCGCTATTTATTCATAGTCAAAAGCCCTCTCGGATTTGCTAATCAAGGCAATTTTACGTAGTTAATCCCACTTTCTTTTGGTAAAATAATGTAGCAATTAATGGGGTCACCGCCGATTTCTTGGCTGGTGGCTTTTTTATAGGAATACAAATTTGAGGGGGTTTACTTATGCATAAAATTAACATTTGGGTACGGCAGAACCTGCTCTTTGTGATTGCCGCAAGCTTGGCCACAATTGCTGTGATATTCGGCCAATTCGACCCAACCTATATCAAATATGACGTCTTAGTCAGTTTATTCGGCTTGATGATTATCTTAGCCTTTTTCCAGACGTCAGGCTTATTACGGTGGGCGTCGATAAAATTGATCGACTGGTCCGGAAATAGCCGCGTCATCGTCCAATCCATGGTCCTGGCTTCATTCTTCGGGTCATTCCTATTATCCAACGACATCGCCGTCCTGACCCTACTACCGATTTACTTGAACATCCTACGCCACTTACCAGCATTCAAGGGCCGTGTACTCGGGGCAGCCCTAATCGTCGTGACGGCAAACCTAGGCGGGGTCTTCTTTCCCTTCTCCAACCCACAAAATCTCATCATCTATTCAACCTATCCAGTCGATTTCGTCAGTTTCATGTGGTGGACCCTACCCCTGATGGTTGCCGGCTTTATCCTAGTTATGGCCGCAACGCTCTTCGTGGAGAAAAGGGCAGCCCACACACAAGTTGAGGGCAATGCAGTAGATAGGTCGATAGTCATTCAAGCAAGCATTGGCATGGTCCTCATGGTCATTGCCATCTTTGGTTTATTCAATATTTACTGGACCGTGACCTTCATTGTAGCCTATGTCCTACTAACTAACTGGCGGTATTTACTGCAAGTGGATTATTTATTGCTACTGACTTTTGCGTCATTTTTTGTATTAGTCGGAAACATTACTGACTTAACGGTCGTCCAATCTTGGTTGTCAGCCAACATTTCAAGCAATGTCATGGCTTACCTAACAGGGCTCTTGGCTTCACAAGTATTTTCAAATGTCCCAACCACTATTCTGGTTTCACCCTTTACAGACCAGGCTCATAGCTTGTTGATGGGGGTTAACATTGGTGGCTTAGGGACCATGGTCGCTTCATTAGCTAACTTAATCGGTTTTACCATTATTCGAAACGCTCTGTCTATGGATTCTAGGGCTTATTTAAAGATTTTCACCATAATAAATGTGATTTTTATTCTGATTTTAGGCCTCCTTTTC
>JAEZWY010000191.1 GCA_023442905.1 Bacillota bacterium
ATGCCTTAGGTGTTCAAAGTAATACGGATGAGTTTGATAAATTAAACCATGCCTATATGAATTATGATGGGATTGAAGGAACGATTAACTCCTTACAACGCTACTTGGATATCCCAATTGATTATTATGTGAATGTAAATATGCAAGGGTTTATGGATGTGATTGATGCTTTGAGCGGCGTTGAAATCACACCAACATTAACCTTTACGCAAAATGATGTGTCCTTTACTGAAGGAGAAACACGTACCTTATCTGGGTTAGAAGCAATGCAATATGTGCGGATGCGTAAATCTGACCCAGAAGGCGATATTGGACGTGAAAAACGTCAACAACAATTAATTGAAGCCGTAGTGGATAAGGTCATTTCCTTGGGGACAATCACCAATTATAATGATATTTTAGATGCACTTGGCGATGATGTGAAAACAAATGTAACGGTAGATAATATGTTTGCCTTACAGTCTAAATATTTACCAGCTATGGATAATTTGAATAAATTAGTATTTGATGATTATGTCGATTTAAATCTTGATTTTGGCTATTATATGTTAATTCCTGAATTAGAACGTTTAGAGAATGTGTCTTCTATGCAAGAGAATCTAGATTATGAAGGTACTAATTTAGTTGTGGTTTATCCTGTAGAGTTTGGTGTTGAATCTACCTACTTCCCAGTATCTGATTTGAATTGGGATGGTGTCTTATCAGATGATGAGATGGCTATCAAACCAGGTATCTATTCAAGAGAAGATCTAAATGAACTAGTGAAGTATATATTTGGTTATTCAATTAATGATTATCTAGAATCAACTGGGAATACAGACTTAATTGATGAGAATGATGATCAAACGATTCCAACCAGTTTAGAAGATGACTTGCTAGACTATATTACCGCCGGTTTTGACCCAAGTGGTAATGTGAGTGAAACGACTATTGATGACTTAGACAGTTACGGTAATACGAATGCGGAAGATGCAAGTGGTACTTATGATAATGCTGATACCTATTCAGAAACTACTAACTATTCTGATTCTTATAGTGATGTTTATAGTGAAGAAGCACCGGCAACGGACGCAGAAAGTTATAGTGCACCGTCAACAACGATTCCTGAGGAGACAGTCCCTGAGACTAGTCAAGAAACGCCAGCAACGTCAGATCTACCAGTTACTTCAGATGAATCAGTTACGGAAACACCGGTTGAAGATACTACCATAAGTGAATAAAATATAAAAATTTCTATATCTATCTTTGAGGAGGAGGGATTATATGGCAAACAGAGAAAGTCGCCATCGCAGAAGTCAACGAGAGGAATATTATGAGGATCGTCCTCGTAAAAAACGTCGTGGCTTATTGGGTTGTTTTGGTTGGGTATTGCTAGCAATTTTAATTATTGGTGGCGGTGTAGCTGCATATTCTTATTATCGTATTAATCAAACAGCAGACGCTATTTACCAACCAGCAGATGCGGATGGTGCAGACCCAGTAGAAAAAGTACGTGATAAAGAGGTAACTGTTTCTGATAAAGAACCCGTTTCAATCTTACTAATGGGAATGGACTCGGGTGGTTCAAGAACGACTGGTGAACAAAATACAGATGTAATGATTCTTGTAACTATCAATCCTAATACACAAACGGCAAAAATGGTGTCTATTCCTCGTGATACATATATTTCTAGTATTGATTTTAAGATTAATGGTGCATATGCTATGGCTGGTGGTGCATCAGGTTCAATTAATGCGGTTCAAAACTTGTTGAATGTACCAGTTGACTACTACGCGCTTGTAAATATGACAGGTATGATGAATATTATTGATTCTATTGGCGGTGTATCATTGTACAATGATTTCACTTTCTCTCAAGATGAATATACCTTCCCAGAAGGTCAAATCACTTTGGAAACCGGTGCTGAAGCGCTAGCTTATGTCCGCAACCGTTATGATGATCCAGATGGCGACTACGGTCGAGCTGATCGTCAACGTCAAGTTTTATTAGCCATCTTAGACAAGTATGCAGATGTTTCAAACATCGGTAGTCTAGGGAGCCTTTTTGAAACTGTTCAAGCGAATGTCACAACCGATTTAACCGTTTCAGATATGACACAATTAGGATTAAATTATCGTGTAGATTCTGAAAATGTAGAATCAACTACCTTAGTTGGTACAGGTGACATGTCTACAGGTATCTACTACAATATCTTATCTGAAGCACAAATTTCAGAAACATCAGCAGAATTAAGATCACACCTAGAGCTAGATTAAAATTTATTATTTAAAATATGGAAGTCATGTGGCGCACATGGCTTCTTTTTTATTAAATATTCGGTGAATAGATCAATTTTCAAGTATAATAAAATCAATAGTGAAACATGAGGAGGAATTATAAATGATAGGTGTAATTGGTAGCATTTCGACAGATTTTGTTGTGACAACAAACCGTGTGCCAAAACAGGGTGAAACTGTATATGGACAAGCCTTTGAGACAACTTTTGGTGGCAAAGGAGCTAATCAAGCAGTGGCTGCTGCGAGATTAGGGGGTCAGGTGAAGATGTTTGGTTGTGTGGG
The DNA here is from genome assembly GCA_023442905.1 of Bacillota bacterium. Taxonomy (GTDB): domain Bacteria; phylum Bacillota; class Bacilli; order Lactobacillales; family Aerococcaceae; genus Aerococcus. The sequence goes on from JAEZWY010000191.1 coordinate 2,560, forward strand.
TAGTGATCAATTTGGAAAAGAAACAAAAGCCAATCTTGAAGATAATGGTGTGGATGTTTCAGCAGTGAAAACCATCGAGAATACGACTACTGGTTCTGCTCATATCACTGTTTTCAAGGGGGATAATGCCATCGTTTATGTCCCAGGTGCTAACCAAGAAGTGACTATTGAATATTTGAGATCTGTTGAAGAGGACTTGCTTGCATGTGATTATTTTGTGATTCAAAATGAAATTCCTATGCCGTCAATTCAATATTTGATTGAGCTTGCGGATAAGCATGACATTAAGGTGACTTATGACCCAGCACCCTTTATTGAAATTGATAAGTCTTATTTGGAAAAAGTAGATTATCTATTACCAAATGAAACAGAAGCTAAAGAAATGTTTGGCGACGTGGATACAGACCAATTGCTAGGACAATATCCAACCCAACTATTAATCACCATGGGTGGTGATGGTGTGTTGTATCATGATGGTGACCAGACTGTTCATGTCCCAGCTATTAAAGGTGAGGTTGTAGATACTACAGGGGCTGGCGATACTTTTTCTGGAGCATTTACAGTTGCTTTATCAAAAGGTAATAGCTTAACGGATGCTATCCAATTTGCCGCAATTGCAGGTTCCTTATCTGTTCAAAAATTTGGTGCTCAAGGGGGCATGCCAAATCTTGAAACATTAAAAGCACACGAGCAATTTAATTTAAATTGGCAAGTATAGATAGCTTATTTTGATGGAAATAAGGGGACTGATAATGACTCAGTCTCTTTTTTATTGGTAAAAAATTATATGAGACCAAAAGTTCGTATTTCAATATAAATTTTATGTACCCACATTTGTTAAATTTGGATTTGGTAACATTCGGATGCAATTGCTTTATAAATGTTCGTTTATTTATGGATTTAATATAAAAAAAGTAGCGAAAATCAGCTATATTTTAACAAATTACTAAAAAAACGACGAAATAAGGCTTGCAATTAAGAAAGTAAGTGTGTAGAATACGAATTGGTGTTTACGGACACCTTTTGTTGTTGAAGCTATTGATAGAGAGAAAGGCGAGTTGAATTCGTGGAAACTTTTGATTATGAACAAGTCCAGTTAATACCTGCTAAATGTGTGATTACAAGCCGTAGCCAGGCAGACACTTCAATTGAATTTGGAGGTCGTGAATTTAAAATACCAGTTGTTCCAGCGAACATGCAAACTGTATTAAATGAAGAGTTAGCTGAAGAATTGGCCCGCAAAGGTTACTTCTATATTATGCACCGTTTTGAACCAGAAAAACGTATGCCATTTATTAAGCGTATGAATGCTGAAGGTTTATTTGCGTCAATTTCTGTTGGTGTAAAACCAGAAGAATATACTTTCATTGATGAAATCAAAGCAAGTGGTGAAAAAGTAGACTATATTACAATTGATATTGCACATGGTCATTCAGAGACTGTTATCGATATGATTAAATATATTAAAGAACAAATTCCAGAAACATTTGTCATTGCAGGTAACGTTGCAACTCCTGAAGCGGTTCGTGACTTAGAAAATGCAGGTGCGGACGCTACAAAAGTTGGGGTTGGACCTGGCCGTGTATGTATTACTAAAATCAAAACAGGTTTTGGTACTGCTGGTTGGCAATTACAAGCGATTAAGTTATGTGCTAAAGCAGCACGTAAACCAATTATCGCTGATGGTGGTATCCGTACAAATGGAGATATCGCAAAATCTGTAAGATTCGGTGCATCTATGGTAATGATTGGTTCATTATTAGCTGCCCACGTTGAATCGCCAGGTGAAACTGTGGAGCAAGATGGTGTAACTTACAAAGAATATTTTGGTTCAGCATCTCAATTCCAAAAAGGTATCTACAAAAACGTTGAAGGTAAAAAAATGTTGATTGAAAGTCGTGGTAGCTTATGGCACACAATGCGTGAAATGGAAGAAGATTTACAATCAAGTATTTCATATGCAGGTGGTCGTGACCTAGGTGCGTTACGTACTGTTGACTACATGATCGTACCAACAATCTATAATGGTGACTAAAATTTTTTAAATAATTCATTTATAAGGGCTGTAGCAGAAACTGCAGTCCTTTTTTTTGACGAAAATCTATCATAATTTCGATAGCCAGCCATAAATGTGCAAGCCCTTTTCCCTAAAAAAGGAGAAATATGGTATGATTAGGGG
>JAEZWY010000019.1 GCA_023442905.1 Bacillota bacterium
GCTACTGGAATATCAGCAATAAAGGCTGGCTGTAACGCTTCGTCATGGAAAACAGAGAATCCTGCATAAGATAACTCACGCATTTCTGAATAAGTAAGTTGTTCAATCGCTACCGGATCATGGACAACACCAGGATTTGCTGCATAGATTGAAGAAACATCTGTAAAGTTTTCATACATTGTAGCTTTTACGCCGTTAGCTACGATTGCACCGGTAATATCTGACCCCCCACGAGAGAAAGTCACCAATTTTCCATCTTTAGTGTAGCCGAAGAAACCAGGTATCACGATGATTCCATCCTGTTCACGTAGTTTATATAGATTTTGATAAGATTCAGGTAATACGCGTGCTTGCCCTGGATTATCAGACAAGAATAAGCCCGCATCTTGAGGATTTAAATAAGAAGCTTCATAACCTAGACCAGAGAAATAAGCAGCAATTAACTGGGCATTAGCATCCTCACCAAAGGCCTTAATAGCATCCGTAAAATATGCCGGGTATTCAGTAACATCTGAATTAATTAAATCGTTCAATTGATTTGAAATTTTATCTATAATGGCTAAATCCATCTCTAGCCCTTCAGCCGTATCTCTAAATCGATCAACAATTTGGTTAAAAGTAGCTGATGCATTTTCACTATCATGTAAAATCTCAGCGGCCAAGTCAATTAACAAGTCAGTTACCTTAATATCCGCCTTGTCACGCTTTCCAGGAGCAGAAACAATGACAAATTTACGGTCAGTATCACTGATTACGATATCTTTTACTTTCACCAGTTGTTCAGCTGATGCAACTGATGATCCTCCAAATTTTACTACTTTCATCTTTTCATTTCATTCCAATCCAATTTTAATGTATTATGAGCTATCTTATCATAAACATAAGAACCTACACAATAGGAAAAGCGGTTGATTTCTATAGCTATCAACCGCTCAATTTTATTATGAGGATTTTACAAAAGTGTTTAGATTAATTAAATAAATAGGCGTTTATATTACACTAGATCTTCATACAATCGGATATAGTCCTTAGCAGGTTCAATCCACCTAAAATCAGTCGCCATAGCTTGGTGTATTAATTGGAACCAAATATCTGGTTGGTTTTCATAAATTTCCAAAGCATTTTCAATAATATGAGCGAATACATCAGCGGTGAAAATATTAAATGAAAAACCATTTCCCTCACCGGTGAATTGATTATATGGTTGAACTGTATCCAGTAAACCGCCTGTCTCATGGACAATTGGTAATGTTCCATATCGCATGGCAATCATTTGAGATAGACCACATGGTTCAAAGGCACTTGGCATTAGGAATATATCAGATCCAGCGTATATCTGTTGTGCTAATTCTACATCAAAATCAATATAGGCACAGAATTCACCAGGATATTTCCACTCAAAATATCGGAAAGAATTTTCAAACGCTTCATCACCAGTTCCTAATACAACTATTTGAATATTGAAATTTGTCAGTAAATATTCTGCCTTTTCCTGTAATAATTGCATACCCTTTTGGTCGGTTAAGCGTGTAACAACACCTAGTAAAGCCACATCAGGATCCACACTTAGTCCAATCCGTTCTTGTAGAGCACGTTTGTTAGCAGCCTTACCCGTTTGAACTGTTGATGCATCGTAATTCACTGTTAAATACGGGTCTGTTTCAGGGTTATTTTGTTCATAATCAATGCCATTAATAATCCCTGAAAGTTTCCAGGCATTATGTCGCAACTCACCATCCAATTTCTCCCCAAATTCTGGTGTCTGGATCTCTCGTGCATAGTTAGGACTAACTGTGGTCACCTTATCAGAAAAATTGATACCCGCTTTAAGGTAATTTACTTGGTCTTCTTTCTTAGCACCATTTTCATGGTAAATGGCATAAGTCGTATTAAAAATGTCTCTCAAAACAGACTCATTCTGCCAACCTTGGAAGCGGATATTGTGAATAGTCAGTACCTTTCGAATATCTTTATAATTATCAACCCAATGATATCTATCTACTAACAAGGCTGGAATCATTGCTGTTTGCCAATCATTAACATGTATGATATTGGGAATGAAATCAATTTTCTCCATCATCTCAATTACTGCGATATCAAAAAATCCAAATCTTTCACCATCATCATCTTGCCCGTATAGTTGATCCCTATCAAAATAAGCTAGATTATCGATAAAATAATATTGAACACCATCAAGCATTAACGTTTTAACCCCAACGTAAGCTGATTTATAACCTAAATCCACTCTAAAGTGCGTAATTTCAGTTACCTGTTCCTTATACTTCTCAGGCATTTGTGAATAATAAGGCAATACCACTCTAATGTCTATCCCTTGTTTTCTCAATTCCTTGGGTAATGCATAAGCCACATCCCCAAGTCCACCTGTCTTGAAGAATGGTGCACCCTCAGCTGCCACAAATAGCACTTTCATAAAATCACCCTTCTTTCTATTAAGATCCTCTTGCTTTTTTAAATGTATAAGCTGGATGTTGAAAAGTTTTGTCAGATGCTGCTACATAAGTTCCTTTTGGAATTACAACTGGCTCTTCTGCTGTACCTATAATTACTGCACCAGGTTCAACTTCTACTTTTTTATCTAAAATAGCATGTTTTACCGTCGCGCCTTTTCCGATTTTTGAACCTTGAAAGATAATAGCATCAGCTACTTTTGCATTTGGTGCTACTTCCACATTACGGAAAATATGAGAATGCTCTACCTCGCCATAAATTTGACAACCAGTACCTATTTGGGCATTAATCACGTCAGCATGACTACCATAATAAGTTGGTGAACCATTATGTGCTTTAGTGATGATAGGTTGATCTCCTTGATATAATTGCGTAAAATACTCCCCATTTAACATTTGCATGCTGACATCATAATAGGATTTTACCGAATCTACGTTTCCAACGTAACCTTCATATTGATAACCTACCGTCTTATAGTCATCCATATATTCAACTATTACGTCGTCTAACTCTTTATAGTAATTATTTTCTTCAGCACGATTAATTATTTCTAGTAACTTATCTGTTCTAACGAGGGCCATATTCATATCATAATTGACTGTCGCTTGTGATATTGGGGTAATGCCTTCTTTCGATAATCGCTCTACCTTTCCTTCTTCATTTAAGTGAATAATATATTCATTAGGATGATATTCAATTAATTCACGAGGAACTTCTGCATAAACACGAATGATATCAGCGTCACAATTATCAAACTGCTCAATCACTTCATCTAAATGGACATTAGCAACAATTTTTGCCCCAGAAACAAATACATATTCAGCATTTGAACGTTCTATAAATAAGTGATGGTCATCATAGAATGGACCTTTACGACTCGCTGCTTCATATAACGCGCGTTTGTGATTCATTTGCGAATAAGTAAAAATCCCACCAGTGTAATTGTCAAAATTCCATGTCTTACCTGAACGAATATGATCATATACTGAACGACCTGTTTCAGCCATAAATAAAGCGACAGAACGAACACCAGCATGCGATAAACTTGATAAATAAAAGTCCAAAATTCGATAACGACAAGTAAATGGTAGGTTAGCAATAGGTCTGTTTTCTGTTAATGGCATTAGATCAGTTGTAGATTCATTTAAATTTAAAATAGCAGTAACTTTATTTTTAACCATATTAATTACCCCCTACTACTTCTTCATAACCAATGAC
>JAEZWY010000180.1 GCA_023442905.1 Bacillota bacterium
ACCAAGCTAACCGTGAAGCCAATGCACGTGGTGCGGAAAACCTAAATGTGCCAACTGAACCTGCACAGCCAGCATCAGCCAATGATTTACCAGAAGATGGTCGTGATACCAACGCTCAAGAACCAACAAGCTTAACAGGTATTATGGACGACCCGTTCGTCTTGTAATCTGCAACAGTTACTTGCTAGATATTTTTTAGGAGGAAATTATGATGAAAAAAGGACTTTACCCCGTAGTCGGCATGGGTATATTTGCCACATTAGTAGCCAGCTTACTTGGCACAACAACCATTTCAATGGGACTAGTTATGGGTTTGATGGTATTCGCCCTAATGGTTGCGAGTACCTTGCAAGCTATCTTGACCAAAGAATATGACGCTCAGGTACAAGCAGCATCAACAACTATTATCGGTTTAGCGATGGCCATTCTTGGTCACGTCGCCCTATCATTCACAGGTCTAGGTAACTTGTTAGCTGGATCAGCCGTAGCCATCACCGGTTTCGTTGCTGTAATTGGTGTTGTGACTTATGCAGTAGCCACACTTGTTGGTCAAACTGCTTCTGACAATATGACAGCTAAAAGCAAATCTACCTTCAGCAAGTGGACAAAAGGCTTACTTGCAGTGAGCACAACTGCTACACTTGTACACATGATGGCCTTTGACTTCTTGCGTGAAAATGCTGTCTTTATGGGACTATTAGCCCTATACTTCGCGGTAACAGTCGCAGCCTCTGTATACGCAAACAGCAAACAAAAAGCAACAGCTTAATTTTTGAGAAATTTTCTAAATAATCAAGGCCTCCAAAAAACAGGGGAAATCCTGTTCTGATGGGGGTCTTTTTGATTTTGCTGCCATATTTTTAATTGAATGATTGTTGCTAATTGTTTATTTATATTTAATAATGTTGACAAATAAAATGTAAGCGCTATAATAACAAATGTAAAGTATACAAGTAGAGGAGGATGACCATTGTCAGAAGTTAAAGAATCGTTAGTGTCGATTGAAGATACCTTTATTTCTCACGCGACAACAAGCGAAGAAGTCTTAAAAGAAATTGGTTTGAAATTATTGAAGAAAGGACTCGTGAAAGAAAAGTTTATTGAAAATATTTTAGAACGTGAAGAAAATTATCCCACCGGCTTGGATTTGTCCGTAATTGATCCTAGCTATAGTAATATCGCTGTTCCGCACACTGAAGGAGAATTCGTGAATGCGACCAAGGTGATTCCTGTTGGCTTAACCAATAAAGTTGTTTTTCACAATATGATTCACCCTAAAGAATCCCTAGAAGTGTCTAACTTATTCATCATTTTGAATAATAATCCAGAGGAACAGTCGCAAATTCTAGCCAAGATTATGGACTTTATCAACATTTTAGATACTGAAGAAGCGCAAGCTTTATTCCAAGCGTCAACACCGTTAGACCTTTACGACATTATCGAAGGCAAATTATAAAAATAAATATAAAAAATTCAGGAGGTAATAAGATGACAAAGATTTTAGCAGCTTGTGGGGCAGGGGTTAACTCAAGCCATCAAATTAAACATGCCATTGAAGAAGAAATGAAAAAACGCGGGTACAGTGTGACTTGTGACGCTGTAATGATCAAAGATATTACTGAAGATATGTTAAACAAGTATGATATTTTTGCGGAAATTGCGGATACGGATTTCTCTTTTGATATCAAGATTCCAGTTGTCAATGCAGGACCGATTCTATACCGTATTCCAGCGATGGCCAAACCAGTTTACGATGAAATTGAATCGATTATTAAATAGATGCTAGGAAAAGTATTTGGAGGTAGAAGATGAGCTATATTATCGATTTGGCGAATACAGTACTCCAACCTTTGATAAATTTAGGGGCAGCGCCTTTAATGACGATTATTTTGACCGTCATTGCCTTATTATTCCGGGTGAAATTTACCAAAGCGCTTGAAGGTGGGATTAAATTAGGGATTGCCTTAACAGGGGTTGGGGCGATCATGAACATTTTAACAGGTGCCTTCTCGAGTGCGCTAGGGGAATTTGTTGCCAATACAGGGTTGAATTTAAATGTGACTGACGTTGGTTGGGCACCCTTAGCGACCATTACTTGGGGTTCACCGTACACGCTATACTTTATGTTTGTTGTATTGATTATTAACGGTATTATGCTGGCTTTAAATAAAACAAACACGCTAGATGTGGATATCTTTGATATTTGGCATTTATCAATCGTTGGATTATTTGCAATGTATATGGGCGCCAACTTATTCGTAACAACCTTATTAGTTGTTTTTATTGGGGTATTGAAAATCATTAACTCTGACTTGATGAAACCGACATTTAATGACTTATTGAATGCACCGGATGAAAACCCAATGACCACGACTCATATGAATTACATGATGAACCCAATTATCATGTTATTAGATAAAATCTATGACAAGTTGTTCTCTTGGTTAGATAAATACGACTTCGATGCCGCAAAATTAAATAGTAAAATTGGTTTTTGGGGATCTAAGTTTGCCATTGGGATTTACCTAGGCTTCTTCGTAGGCATCCTAGCGGGTATTTCAATTCAGGAAATGCTGACCTTAGGGTTTACAGCGGCTGTCTGTTTGGAACTCTTTTCAGTTATCGGTCAATGGTTTATTGCCTCCGTTGAGCCCTTATCGCAAGGGGTAACAGACTTTACCAGTAAAAAATTCTCAGATCGTACCTTTAACATCGGGTTAGACTGGCCCTTTATCGCTGGTCGTGCTGAAATTTGGGCGGTTGCCAACGTATTGGCACCAATCATGTTGATTGAAGCCCTAGTTTTACCGAATAATGGTTTACTACCACTTGGTGGAATTATCGCCATGGGACTAACACCAGCTTTATTAGTTGTTACTCGTGGGAGAATTATCCGTATGATCGTAATTGGTACAGTCTTATTACCAACCTTCCTATATTCTGGTACCTTAATCGCACCATTCGTTACAGAAACAGCTAAGCAAGTAGGGGCCTTCCCAGCTGACGTAGCTTCCAACGCCTTGATTTCACATTCAACCTTAGAAGGGCCAATTGAAAAATTTGTGGCTTACTTTGTTGGACAAGCTTCACAAGGGGATATCGAAATGATCTTGTATGCAGCCTTAGCGGTTGTTATCTACCTTGTCTTATTCGTTTGGTATGCAAAAGAAATGAAGAAACGTAATGCTGAATATGCAGAGAAAAAAGCATAAGCATTCATCAACAAAATAAAGAAAAAGCAAACCCGCAACGTCTGAAGATGTTGCGGGTTTGCTTTTGTTTATAGCGGTAGTCATTTTTCAAAGGGTAAATGACGCCTATTCAGAAACTAATAGGATGTTTGAATGCTTCACAATCTGTTCATAGCGGTGGTCTTCATCATTATTAATGACTACGGCAGTCACGTCGTTTAAAGAATAGTAAGTGAAGAAGTCCTCTTTACCAACTTTAGAGGCGTCTAGCAGTAGGTACTTCTCAGTTGAATTATTCAGAGCCAGTTCCTGCGTCTTTCCTTCTTCAAGGGTGGCAGTCATAATGCTGTTATTGGTGACCCCGTTGGCAGAAAAGAAGGCCTTGTGGAATTTTAGGTTTTCCAGTACAGAAAGGGTGATATAGCCATTAAAAGCTTGGGTATTCTTCTTAATTTTACCCCCTAGTAGGTAGACATTGATATCTTTATCAGCCAGGGTATTGAAGACGGGTAAGCAGTTGGTGTATACCTCGTAATCTTGCCGTTCCATCTTTTGAGCCATGATTTCCATGGTGGTACCAGGGCCCATGTAGATGATGTCACCGTCATTAATTAGCTCAATCGCTTTTTCAGCGATACGGTTTTTCTCGCTGATATTAATGACTTTCTTAGCATCATGAGATAGTTCTTCTTTTGGATATTCGCCTAGTGAAATTGCTCCCCCATGAACCCGTCTTAATGAACCACTTTCTTCTAGTTCTGTTAAGTCTCGACGCACAGTCATATCTGATACATTTAACTTGTCGACGATATCAGTTACGGATACGGTGCCGTTTCGTTTAAGTAAATCTAAGATTAGTTCATGTCTTTTCTTTTTTAACATTGTTGAGTTCACCTCATTTCCGGTAATTCGTTATAGGTATTTTTCAATTATTAGCCAGTGCTTCAATAGCATCGTCATAGAAAATAGGTCGTATATATATAATATAACGAAATAATGCTCTTCTCAAATACATAGTATACTTGAAAAGAGCACAAAATGAATTAATATTCGATTATAGTCACGCGATCAAATAAATCATCAAAATGATTGATATCGATATGGCCCGTGATACTCTCCATAGTATTTAGCATACCAGTTGTCATGGCTTGTTTAAGTAGGTGAATATCATCTAAATTATCCTCTAAGGCCACTGCAATCCCTGCAACTGTTGCATCACCAGAGCCAACAGGATTTACAACAGGAATGGTTGGTATATTTACCTTATAAAAGCGGTTGTTATGTTTAGCAAAAGCCCCGTCGCCTCCTAAAGACACGACAATCCACTCAATCCCCGAAAATAATTCATCAGCTAAGACAGCTTTTAAATCGGCTGGATCTGCACTCACTTTTTGACCTAATAAATCGGACAATTCCTCGATATTGGGTTTGATTACAGTAGGTTTAAATGGACTTTCTAGTACACTTGAAAGATTAGATTTGGACGTATCGAGCACGGTTTTCTTGTCTAAATCATTGGTAATTTGAATCAGTTTTACATAGTAATCTTCTTCTAAACCCTTGGGTAAAGACCCAGAAATGGTAATGACATCAGCATAGTCAACAGCTTGTTTGAAGTGAGTTAAGAAGTCCGTATTTTCATTATCGGTGATGGTAGGGCCTGATTCTAAGACTTCGGTTTGTTGGCCATCATGTAAGATGGCAATACAATTTCTGGTGTCACCTTCGATAGATAAGAAATCTGTTTTGATACCGTTTTTATTTAATTCCGAGACAATGCCTTCACCTAAATGTCCACCGATAAAACCAGTGGCGGTGACGGCTTTATTTAAATCATGAATGACCCTAGTCACGTTAATCCCTTTGCCACCAGCTGTCTTACCCACTTGGTCAGTTCTATTTGTTGTGTCTAATCGCAGGTCGGGGATGGTGTATGAGATATCAACGGAAGGGTTTAAGGTTACAGTCAAAATCATATAATCACCGCTTAATCGTGGTATTCGCCACGGTCCCATTTTTCAAGGTATTCAGTGAATAAGTCAGGGTTGTCTGAATGATTGCTTGATTCAAGGTGGGTAATTTTGTTGATTAGGGTTTTATTTTCCTCAGAAGGTTGATATTCCTCTTGGATAAAGGCAGAAATGATATCTTCCATTAATAATTCACCAGTAATCATCCCACCGAAGGCGATAACGTTGGCGTTTAATTCTCGCTTAGAGTATTGAGCAGTTGTCATATCTCTTACCAAAGCTGCACGAACGCCTGGCACTTTGTTGACGGCGTTTGAAATCCCAACACCAGTACCACAAATGACGACACCAAGATCAGCTTCACCATTTGTTACTGCCTCACCAACTTTACGCCCAAAGATAGGGTAGTGGGTTCTCACGTGATTATGGGTACCTACATCAACCACCTCATAACCTTGTTCTACTAAGTAATCTGATACGCGAATTTTAATATCTGTCACGATATGGTCACAACCAATTGCAATTTTCATAATTTTACCTCCGATTCTATTCTCTTAGCACATAGCGTTTAACATATCTACACGGATTTGGTGACGACCACCGTCATAATCGGCAGATAGAAATGCATCCACAATGTTCTCTGCTAGTTCGTGCCCCACAATTTGTTCACCTAATGTAATGATTTTTGAATTATTGTGTTCTCTTGTCATATAAGCAGACCGTTCATCAGAAACTTCGGCGGCAATAATCCCTTTGATTTTTGTAGCTGAAATGTATGAACCAGCACCATATCGATCAAATAAAATACCGCGGGCATTATCATCCGCTAGAATTTGTTGAGCTACCTTAGTAGTAGATTCTACAAAATCGATGCTAGGTGTTTCTGATAGATCTTCAAAATCAATCTTGTTTGTTTGTAAGTATTGTTTAATAACTTCTTTTAATTGCATTCCGTCTTTGTCAGCACCAAGATACACTTTCATAATATAACCTCCAAAGTTTAATTTTTATATTTACAAACACATTGTAGAGCAAAAATAAACAAATATCAACAATAACAATCAAAAAAATAAACAAATAAAATAAAAATATTACAAAAGGCCTTGACTAGTGGGTGAAAGCATTATAATATCTAGTTAAACAAAAAGAAACATAAAACAACATAAATTAACAAAAGGCCACAAGGAGGATATTATGAAATTCGTATCAGAAGGTAAACTAAATAAATTAAAACAATTATCTACTAAAGATGGATTTATTTCCGCGCTAGCTATTGATCAACGGGGTTCATTAAAGAAAATGATCGCTCAAGCAGGAGAAACAGATGATATTCAAAAGGCGGTTGAAACATTCAAAGAAGCTATTTCTGAAGAGTTGACACCATACGCTTCATCTATCTTATTAGACCCTGAATATGGTTTACCAGCGGCAAAAGTGAAAGCACCTTCTGCAGGTTTGTTATTAGCTTATGAAGAAACAGGTTATGACGCTTCAGAACCAGGTCGCTTACCAGACTTATTACCAATCTGGTCTGCTAGACGAATTAAAGATGAAGGGGCAGATGCTGTTAAATTCCTTCTATATTATGATGCAGATGAAGATGCTGAAATTAACGAACAAAAACAAGCCTTTGTAGAGCGGATTGGTTCTGAATGTAAGGCAGAAGAAATTCCTTACTTCTTAGAGATCTTAACTTATGACAAAGATATTGAAGATGCTAAATCGAAAGAATATGCAGAAGTGAAACCAAGAAAAGTTTTAGAAGCTATGAAAGAATTCTCTAAGGATAGATATGATGTAGATGTCTTAAAAGTGGAAGTACCTGTAAATATGAACTTTGTTGAAGGTTTTACTGATGATGAGCCAGTATACACTGCTGAAGAAGCAAAAGGTTACTTTAAAGCGCAAGACGAAGCGACAGAATTGCCATATATCTACTTAAGTGCAGGAGTAAGTTCACAATTATTTAGAGATACCTTGGTATTCGCCAAAGAAGCTGGCGCAGACTTTAATGGGGTTTTATGTGGCCGGGCTACTTGGAAAGAATCGGTTGCCGTTTTTGCTAATGAAGGAGAAGCTGCAGCCCGCGAATGGTTGAGCACACAAGGTGTGGCCAATATTGAAGAATTAAATCAGACATTAAACGAGACAGCAGTGTCTTGGGAAAGTAAAATTGCCAGTAATTTAGCCACAAGTAAATAAGATCAATTAACGGGTTCTTTTACAAATAGTGTTGGTAAATAACTTCAAATATCGCGAATACGTTATTTAGTATTTATTAATATGTAAATGAGCTTCAAAGAGAAAAGCTATACACGATTATGTGTATGGCTTTTTTTGCCTTAGGCAAGAATATTATTATGTTGTAGCAACAAGGACTAGGAAAATAGTAATAGTTTGGCAGGCCTTAGCTTGCCATTGCTTCATAAGTGGATGGTGCTAGGTTTGAAGGTTTGTATTTTAGTTTGAATTGGACTAGTATTCTAGCGCGTAAATTAAAGAAATTAGCATATCCGAAACCAGTACGCTTAATTAATTTAATCTTATTATTAATACCTTCGGTAGGTCC
>JAEZWY010000218.1 GCA_023442905.1 Bacillota bacterium
GGCAATACGCTCAGTCAATGCTATTGACCGATGTTGTCCGCCTGTACAACCAATTGTAATCGTCAGACTGGATTTTCCTTCTTTTTCGTATAAAGGTAATTCAAAATCTAATAAATCAATAAATTTACGGTAGAAAGTTTCTGTTTCTGGTTGCGACATCACATAGTTATAAACGGGTGCATCGAGACCTGTCATGGGACGTAATTCATCAATATAATGCGGGTTTGGTAAAAAGCGTACATCCATAACGATATCTGAATCGATTGGTAAACCGTACTTGAAACCAAAGGACATTACATTGACTGTAAAACGACCTTCATCTTCTGTTTGAAATTCTGTCAGTAACAACTCACGGAATTTGCGTGGCGTTAAATTAGTTGTATCAATAACTGTAGATTCAATACGAATATCATGTAATAAAGCTTTTTCTTTTTGAATCGCTTCTAAAACTGATACGCCCTCTTTTTGAAGTGGATGAGCACGACGTGTTTCTTTATAACGTGCCACCAAAGTTTGATCATCTGCTTCTAAGAATAATACAGACATTTCAATCGTGTTGGTGTTATCCATACCATTGATTTCCGTTAACAGTTCATCAAAGAATGAACGTGAACGTAAGTCAATCACTAAGCAGATTTTACTAATCTTACCTGTCTCTTTGATTAAATCCCAAAACTTAGGCAATAGCGATGGTGGCATATTATCCACACAGTAGTAACCCATATCTTCAAAGCTTTGTAGAGCGACTGTTTTACCTGCACCGCTCATACCTGTAATAATGACTAATTTTAATTGATCATTCATTTTATTTTTTCCTCCTTAAAATGGAGATGAAAGATTAATTGATTGATGCCAGAAAGCACGTACTTAAGCAGTTAATTCGTTTAGGGCTGCCTCATAAGCCTGAATCTTTGCTTGAGTCGCTTCTAGCGAATCAGCTACAACACCAATATAGAATTTAATTTTTGGCTCTGTACCTGATGGTCTAACGGCAATCCATGTTTCATCTGCTAAATAATATTTCAATACGTTCGATTTTTCCATACCTAATGACTCAGAACGGCCATCAGCAAACTGACGCGTATCTTGTAGGTAGTCTTCAGTTTCGACCACTTTTTGGCCAGCAATTTCACTTAAGCCTTCTCCACGTAAGTTTGTTAGAATTGCTTCAATTTTTGCTGCACCCTCTTGACCAGGCAAGCTCACTGAAATGGTTTTTTCTTGGAATGTGCCATATTCAGCAAATAAGTCTTGTAAACCGTCATAGGCTGTCTTACCTTGTTTCTTATAGAAAGCAGCAACTTCAGCTAATAATAAAGTTGCTTGTACTGCATCTTTATCACGCACAAAAGCTTTTACCAAATATCCGTAGCTTTCTTCAAAGCCGAATAGGAAATTCTTGCTTCCGTCAGCTTCATAGTTTTTAATTTTTTCCGCAATAAATTTGAAACCAGTCAATACATCCACTGTTTCAACGCCAAATGCTTTAGCGATTGTTGTTGGCATTTCACTGGATACGATAGATTTTAAAATCACACCATTATCTGGTAAAGTACCGGTATTTTTCTTAGCTGTTAAAATATAATGAGTCATTAATGCAGCAATTTGGTTACCAGTAATCACTTGGTAATCACCATTCGGTAATTTAACCGCTGCCCCCATCCGGTCAGCATCTGGGTCAGTCGCAATCAGAATATCTGCATCATTGTCCTTACCGTAACGCTCCGCAACTTCAAAAGCACCTGCTTCTTCAGGGTTTGGTGACTTGACTGTAGAAAAATCAGCATCTGGTTCTTTTTGTTCAGTCACATAAGTTACATTAGTGAAACCTGCATCTGCTAGCGTACGTTCCACCAACATTTGTCCTGTACCGTGTAGTGGTGTATAAACGATAGATACTTGGTCAGCCATTTCATCGATTACAGCCTGATCAACAACAACTGATTTCATATTGTCTAAGTATTTTTGATCAATTTCTTCGCCAATAATAGTAATTGTACCGTCAGCTTTTAAAGCTGCCTCATCACCAACTTCAACTGTTAAGGGGTTCTCAACTGCACGCACATTAGCTGTGACTGCATCAGCGTCTACTGGTGGCATTTGACCGCCATCTTCACCGTATACCTTGTAGCCATTGTAGTCGGCAGGGTTATGGCTAGCTGTAATCATAATACCTGCAAAGGCATTTAATTCACGGACTGCAAAGGATAATTCAGGAGTTGGACGTAGGCCCTCGAATACATATGACTTAATACCATGAGCGCCTAAAGTCTTCGCTGACTCCATAGCAAACTCAGGTGACATATGACGTGAATCATAAGCAATCGCTACACCACGGTCTTTAGCATCTTGACCATAATCTTCAAGCAATTTAGCTAATCCTTCAGTCGCTTGACGAATGGTATAAATATTCATCCGGTTAATACCGGCACCTAAAATGCCGCGCATACCGGCCGTACCAAAACTCAATGGTTGATAAAAAGCATCCTCAAGCAATTTCTCATCAGCTTCAATAGACGTTAAATTCTCTTTCAAAGTACTATCTAAGTCTTCAAATTCACGCCATTGTTTATAAGTTTCTTTCCAGTTCATCGTGTAGCCTCCCTAATTTTTAAAGCGATAACATCTTATTCATATTGTATCAAATTTTATGTAAAAAGATATATCAAAGCCATGTTCACCTGCAATTTCATATGAAAGGCGAGCTTAAAGAGCCCTACTTATTTTTCCAATAAAAATAGGGATAGACCTTATGTCCACCCCTATCATTCGTATTTTCGCAAATATGTGCGCGCTGTATAATTAAACTTTGAAATTAGTCATTTAGTGTTTCAATGTAATTGAAGGCTTCTTGACCACCAATTGCACCGTCACCAACAGCTGTTGAAATTTGGCGTAGTTTCTTTTGACGAACGTCACCAATAGCAAAGATACCAGGAATTGTAGTTTGCATATCATCGTTCGTAATAACCCAACCCTCTTCATCTGTAATATTTAATTCAGCAAATGCTTCAGTATTTGGAATTAAACCAACATAAATAAAGATACCATCAGTATCAACATCAGTGATTTCACCAGTTTTCACATTTTCAACTGCTAGTCCAGTGACTTTCATGTCGTCACCTTTGATTTCTTTAACGACAGTATCCCATGTAAAATCTACTTTATCATTCGCCATTGCTCGATCTTGTAAGATTTTTTGCGCGCGTAATTCATCACGACGGTGAACGATATTCACGTTTTTACCAAATTGTGTCAGATAAGTACCTTCTTCAACTGCTGAGTCGCCTCCACCAATCACACGAAGGTCTTTATCGCGGAAGAAAGCACCGTCACAAACAGCACAGTATGAAACACCACGGCCTGCATACTTATCTTCTCCAGGTACACCTAATTTACGGTGAACAGAACCTGTAGCAATAATTACAGCTTTAGCTTGGTAAGTTTTACCCATATCTGTTTCTAATAAATGAGCACCTTCATTTGGGGTAACTTTTGTCACTGTACCAAATTCATGGACTACACCAAATTGCATAGCACCTTCATACATTTCGTTGGCCAAATCTGGTCCTTGAATACTCTTAAACCCAGGATAGTTTTCTACATCCGCTGTGTTAACTAATTCGCCCCCAGGAATGCCTCGTTCTAGTAATGCTACGGACAAGTTAGCCCGTGATGCGTATAAGGCAGCGGTCATACCAGCTGGTCCTGCACCAACTACAACCACATCAAATTTTTGAATCTCTTCTGCCAAATTGTACACATCCTTTCCTTTATTTTTTCATATTTTTATTGAATTGCTTTTATTAACGTCGCTTACCATTCTAACATGTTTTAAGGGAAAAAGATTGCAACTAGCTCAAGCTAATTACAACCTTTTACATCAAGACATTCATTAAAGTTCATCTTCAATTGAAAGTAAGTACTCTTTTAAACCTTCTTTGATATCATCTTGTTCAAGACCATATTCAATACTTGTTTGCATGTAGCCTAACTTATTCCCTACATCATAACGGCGGCCAGTAAATTCATAAGCAAATACCCGTTGTGTTTTGTTTAAACGGTCAATAGCATCTGTTAACTGGATCTCATTTCCAGCACCTTCACCTTGTGTTTCTAACAAGTCAAAGATTTCCGGTGTTAATAAGTAGCGCCCAATAATCGCCAAGTTTGATGGCGCATCTTCTGGTTTTGGCTTCTCAACGAATTGTTTTACATTGTAGATTTTTTCAGAGAATTGCGCTTCCGGATCAATGACACCATATTTATCAGTATCTTCATGCGGAACCGGCATTACCGCAATATTCGATGCTTTAGTCACATCATAAGCATCAATCAATTGCTTGGTTAATGGTACTTCATCTACCATTAAATCGTCCCCAAGCATTACCACGAATGGCTCATCACCAACAAAGGCTTTAGCTTGTAAAACAGCGTCTCCTAACCCTTTTGGATAAGATTGACGTTTAAAGAATAAGTTTAATCCGACAGTTTCCCCAATGATTTCTAGCAAATCATCACGGCCTTTGTCTGCCAAATTAGATTCTAACTCGACGTTTGAATCAAAATGGTCTTCGATAGGTCGTTTACTTTTTCCAGTAACAATTAGAATATCTTCAATACCAGAAGCCAACGCTTCTTCTACGATAAATTGAATCGTTGGTTTATTTACAATCGGCAACATCTCTTTGGCCATTGCCTTTGTTGCAGGTAAGAACCGTGTCCCTAGCCCTGCTGCCGGAATAATCGCTTTTCTTACTTTCGCCATGAATGAATCCTCCATTTATTTACTATAGTTTCTGACAACATTATAAATCAAATAAACTTTAAAAAATATCCTTCAAGTCATCTTCAAATTGAACTTCACCTTTACGCTCGCGCGCCATTAAGGCCTTAATCACATCTTGAATGCTTATTTCACCTTGAATCACTTGATAAATTGCTTGAGTAATCGGCATATCCACGCCTGCTTCTTGGGCAAGTTCATAAGCTGAAACAGCTGTAGCAAATCCTTCAACGACCATGCCCATCTGGTCTTCAACATCTTTAACGGCCTGCCCTTGACCAACTTGTTGGCCAGCCCGCCAGTTTCTTGAGTGGATACTTGTAGCGGTA
>JAEZWY010000221.1 GCA_023442905.1 Bacillota bacterium
GGTTATTTTTATGCAAAATTTTCGGTATACTCTATTTGAGTTATACAGAAGGGAGTGGACAGGATGAGTAAAAAGATATATAGCCAAGCTGAGATTCAAGCTTTAAGAAACAATCCTAATGTGAAAAGTGTGACAGAGAAAAGTATTACCTATTCATCAGAATTCAAAATAAAGGCCATTAAACAAAGCAAACAAGGCATGAAATCCACTCAGATATTTGAACTTGCTGGACTTCCTTCTCATTTAATCGGAAAAGGAAAATCCGATCAATCACTATCACGTTGGAAAAGATTATATAAAGATCACGGAGAAGATGTATTGTTACAAGAGACTCGTGGTTCAAAAAATAATGGTCCCTATGGACCAAGAGAACAATTATCGTTACAAGAGGCGCTAGACAAAGCAAATGCCCGTATAGCCTATCTAGAGGGGAATCTTGAACTAGTAAAAAAATTAGAACAGCACGAGAGGAGCGTGAAAAACGACAAAAGAAACGACTTAAGTAAACAAGAACGCTTTAGATTAATTAACCAAATTATTCGTGAGAATCAACTTGCTGGAATGGTGAATCATTTATGCGACCTTGCAGGGGTAAGTAAAAGCGGCTACTATTACTGGCTAAATAGTAGCGATAAACGTGCTGAGCGTGATCGAAATGATTGGGAAGATTTCCAATTGTTATATAGAATTTTTCTGGATAAGAAGAAGTGTGGGATTGATGAAATAAAAATGGCGTTAGAAACTGAATACGATGTAGTAATGAATCATAAAAAAATCAGAAGAATTTTGCGCAAGAATAACATCATATCATCAATACGAGCAGCGAAACCATACCGTAAAATGATGAAGGCAACCCAAGAAAATGCTACCAAGAAAAACCTTGTCAATCGTCAGTTTGATCAAGGTATCCCGTACAAAGTATTTCTCACAGATATCACTTATCTTCCTTATGGAAGTGGACAATGGGCCTATCTTTCAGCGGTTAAGGATGGTGCTACCGGCGAGATTGTTGCACATCACTTCTCAACTAGCTTAAAAATGAATTTAGTTTATGAAACGCTAGATAAATTAAATAATGTGATTAAGGATATGCCAGTAATGGAAAGGTATATCCACTCAGATCAAGGGGTTCATTATACCTACCCTGTTTTCCAGGAAAAAGTTGAGAATATGGGGCTAATACAGTCTATGTCGAGGCGCGGTAACTGTTGGGACAATGCACCTATGGAATCATTCTTTGGTCATATGAAGGACGTTGTATTATCTGAAAGAACAGAAACACTACAAGATCTTTGGTATGCAGTTGAAGATTATATTGAATTTTACAACAATCGTCGCTATCAGAAAAAATTAAAAAAGATGACCCCGACAGCTTATCGGGATCATCTTTTGTGGGTAGCGTAACTCTCTTTTTTTATTTGTTCAGTTTAACGGTAGGGTTTCAGGCTGTGATTGTAGCGCCTAATATTGTCATGTTGATTATCCGTACAAAGTACTTCTTAAATAATTGCCACAGATCATATAATGTAAATTCTTTTTCCATTTGTCCTCCTGAATAATAGCCTCATATTTTAATAGAAATAGATAAAAATGAATTTCTCATTAATAAATTATCTAAAAATTCATATAGTATTTTTTGAAAAGAGAAATTTTCTATACGAGATTTATTATAATCCAAAATCGAATATCTCATCAATGTAATTTACACAAATAAAACAATTTCGTGATATTTAATATGGAATTATTATTTATAGGTTAAAAAAAAGAACATAAAAACTTTTTTAATAAAAAGTTTTTATGTTCTTATACAATTTTGTTTTAATTATTTAACCAGTTGTCAATATTATAAGCTCTAAAATAATAGCCAATAAACTTAAAGTATTCCGTTAAGGCATTTTTCTTAACTTCGTTACTAGCTTTGTACCATGGGCCAAAGCCATAATCATATCCATTTTGATCTAGTAGTCTATGATTAGCCCCAACAAAGGTTAGATTGAAATCATAATTTTTTTCTTTCATTACACGATTAAATATTAATTTCGTCCGTAGCGTATGATAGTCGGAAGTAAGAATAATCGCAGAATCTAGTTGCATCTCATCCAACAATGCTAACGTATTAGTTGCATTCGTATAGGTAGTGGTTGACTGATCTTCATCAATTATTTGTTCATCAGTAATCCCACGCTCGTTATAAATAGATTTGTCTATAGTTGTCAGAGGGGAAGCGATAATTCTATTTGATTTACTAAACCCTTCATTTACCAGGTTTACTGCCACACGCTCTCTTTCAAAATTTGTCGAGCCTTGTAATACCACGATGATATCTGATTGCTTTGGTTCTTCACTTTGATTCAAGCTGAGTAAGATTGTGATGAAGCTACCTAAAAATAAGAAGCCCATGCAGGCGACGAAAATTAGCCATTTATTCATATATTTCATGAGCCCTCCTAAACACACACTATTATTTATATAGTTGACTCATTTCTAATTATACACTTTGAAAATTATTATGTGTGATGAATTTTTTAAATTTCATTTTATCTATATTTTTACGCATTAGCAAATTACTCAACCTGTCTTTGTCCGGGTTTTGAAATAATTGATTTCCCAAAACTGCATAAAATTACTTTGTATTATATTTTACTATATGCTTCAATAGCTTCTTTATCAGATAATACTTTAATAGTTGTCGCAGGAATTCCTACAGCTACGCCTTTGTTGGGAACATCTTTATGCACGACAGCTCCTGCCCCAATTTGAGCATAGTCACCGATAATAATTGGTCCCAAAATTTTGGCGCCAGTACCAATCATAACATTCTTACCTATAGTGGGTGCATAAATTTTCTGTTTATCCTTTAGTCGATATTTCCCCATATTTCCACCGATAGTAACTTGGTGCATAATTACCGTGTTTTCCCCAACAAATGTTTGCTCATTGATAACTATCCCCAAGGCATTATGACCAAATATAGCGTTTGGATGTATATCGGCAGAGGGAGGAATTTCACAAGAAAATAATATTCTGTTAATACTTTCTAAAAGTTTTGCTGGCAATAACATTTTTTTCAAGTATAGTTTTCGTGAAATATTGAAAATTCTACCGGATAGATTTTTCTTTTGCTTCATACATAATATCCTCAATATCATTACATGACTGGATTTTTTAAATTAACGATTAGCTATTTCTGTATACAATGAAATGATCATATTTAATGTATTGTCAATATTAAAAGTATCCATTACTTTAGTATCTTTCTGCCTAATTTCACTCAAAATAAAAGATTCAATCTGCTCACACCAAGCTTCTATATTTGAAGACGATATATCTAAGAACGATATTCTATCTGAAATAATAATTTCTTCAGAAACTTTTTTGGAGACTACCAATGGCAATAAGTTTATTTGTGCCTCAATAGTAGCTAGAGGTAAACCTTCATAAAAAGAAGGAAAAAGAAATACATCAAATATATTCAAATATTCAGCAACGTTTGAAACACTACCTAACAGGACAACGTGGTCATCTAATTCCAATTCTTTCACTTTAGACAAAATCTGAGATTTCAAGGGTCCATCACCTAGTAAGAGCAATTTTGACTCGGGATATTTTTTCCTGAATTCCTTAAAAATAACTAGCAAGAATGCATGATTCTTAACTGGGAAAAAATTGCCAACATGACCGATAATTAGATTTTTTTCAAGATTCAGTTCACCTCTTAGCTCTGATCTAACACTAGGTCTATAGTTAAATTGATCATAGGAAATCCCATTTGGTATTTTACAAAACTGACTTTCTTTTCCAAACAACCAATTACCAGCTAAATTCGAGACTGCTATCTTTTCGATATTATATCTGTTTATATATTTTTGATTTAAAAAATGTATACAATTATGTAGTTTCTGAAACTGAAATCCCTTGTCTGCATAAGAACTATGTGAATGGATGATGATATTATAGAACCCGTTTCTTATGGACATTTTTACAGGAACTATATTGGCAAGTGAATTAGTATGGAAGTGAAAGACACTATAATCACTGCTATTATTCTGCCAAAAATGATGCCAAACTTTCCTATATTTGATTGGATTATCTCTAAAATGTGGAAAGTGAATTATTTTTCCACCTAATTGATAAATTTCATTGTCAAAATCCCCTTCATCGTCACCATGGACAATAAAATGGAATTGAAACTGTGTTCTATCAATTTTTCGATATATATTCATGAGGAAAGTTTCCATGCCTCCGCGATTCATTATACCTACATAATGTAGCACATATTTCACAAAAACTTCCCCTCCTCTATATCAAAAGTACTATTGTAGAATATTTATCCGTCATAAAATAAACCGAATTTTATCAGCTAATAATTTGAAAAAACTCTATTTTTTCAATATACGCTTTGCAATAGTTTTGGTACTCTGATTTGTTTTTAAATAGATATGTAACTGATTGATGCGATTATTTTTAAGCATAATTTGAATGATTTTTTCGTTCCTTGATTTCGCAACTAATTTATTGAAATCAAAATATTTTGAAAATTGTTGAATTGTATTCTTTAAATGTACTTTCTGCTCAGTGTTAGATAAGTCACTTCTGTACCCCATATTAATTGCTGTTAAGATATGTTTAAAAATTTGATAGTAATGTTTCCGCCAGTTTACTTTATGATCATTTTTTTCTTCTACTAGATGTTTTAATCGATCAATTTCAGTTAAAAATCTAGTCATATCATCTGCTATTCGCAAATCTACACTGTAGGTAGCTTGATCATCATGAATTTGATAATGGTAGAAATGTTGGTCTGTAACAAATATGTCATTTATATGCTGTAAATAAACGAGGTTAAACAGTAGGTCTTCGCCCATTTTCATTCCTAAAGGAAATTCGATATTATTTTCATGAATGATCGATGATTTAAATAGTTTATTAGTTGGTGAATTGGTCAACTCTGCTTCGTAGTTATCCCAAAAATTTGCGATAAAATCATCAAAAGTTAACCGTCTCTTTTTATAAATACCCGAACTTTTAGCTGTATGACCATCTTTAAAGTGACGAACTAAACCAAAAATGATGATATCAGCTTTTTCATTGCGTTGTTCATTAATTAAATAAGCAATTGTTTCAGCATCAATAGTATCATCACTATCTACAAATATAATAAACTCGCCTCGACTTGCTTCTATTCCACTATTTCTAGCTTTTGAAACCCCACCATTTTTTTGGTCTATCACTTGAATCCGCGGATCTTTTTTCGCCCAATCAAGGCAAATATCAAGCGATCTGTCAGTTGATCCATCATTTACTAATATACATTCTAAATTTTGATAATCTTGCTTTAAAATTGAAGAAATACATTTCGACAAATAAGGTGCTGCATTATAAACAGGCACGATAACGGAAACCAGTGGCTCTATAATTATTCAATCCTTTCATTATCAAGCATTAGCTGCTTTTGCAAAATATACTTGTTTAAATTTTCGTTTCCAATAAAAATACAGCGCATAACTGAATGGTAAACTAATGAGTGTTAAAAACTTATTAGCACTTTTTTTCAAAATATGCTTTAATCTTATGTCCCCAAATAATGAGTAGACTGTAAATAATAAGTTCCCTTTAAAACGCATAGGGAAATTAAAAGGTTTATTGACTACAGGCCACCATAATAAGGCATTACCTAGTGGGCTAGATAGCTGTAATGTTCGCCCTAAACTAGTTAAGCCTCCTTCCTGATACTCCGCTTCTTTAATTAAACGATTGATAGTGATCATATCGTACCCGCCAAATAATGAGGCATGAATATTCAGATAACTTTCCGATACAAATTTTTCATTTTCTATCTCTGGATAAGGGAAGTCAGTAAACACTTTCGTTAAATATAAGTCAGCACATTCTCCCTTACGACCTCTATTTAAGTAATCTACATAAGTCATTCTTTCATAATCTCTATCATAGGGTGAATCTAGAATATTTCTATCCTTATCGCCCATTAGAAAAGCAAACCATCCAATATTATCCGCATTTTTTGCCTGCATAATCTCTTCTATCATCACTTCAATAGCTTCTGGATATAATTTGTCATCACTATCAACAACTAAAGTATATTTTCCTTCAATAAACTGATGTCCGAAATTTAAGGCAGTGTGTTTCCCACCATTTTCTTTTTGCACAAAAGTAATCATAAAATCATTCATTGAATGGTCTTTAATGTCTGTCATCACTTCTTGTGTGTTATCCTTGCTACCATCATCTACCACTAACCATTGAAAGTTGGTGTTTGTCTGTTCCTGCAACGATGCATACAGTTTTGGTAACATGTCTGCACGATTATATGCAGGCGTAATAATTGTTATCATAACCATTTTTTACTCTCCCATAAATAATACCCAATATAATCAAACACTTCTATTAAGCTTAAGGCTACTTTTCCCGATGTCCAATTACTTTTGCTGGATTACCAGCTACAATTTCGTAATCGCCGATATCTTTTGTGACTACAGCGCTTGCACCAATAATTACACCATTACCGATACGCTTCCCGGGTAATATGGTTACCCTACTCCCAATCCAAACATCATCACCGATAACCACTGGTTTTTCTGCTTCATGTCCTTGGACATTCATTGGAATATCCAATCTCTGATGCTTATGATTAGCTGTATAAATGAAGACTTCTGGTCCCATCATGACATCATCGCCGATAATTACTTTCCCATATAATTGACTATCAATACCAATTCCAAAATTATGCCCAATTTCAATACTTGAATCAAAAATAGCCCCTTTTTCAATATTAATATTGTCTCCAGCTTTTGCCACAAATCCTCGCGTCATTGCCGCACGAAATCTTTTTGCACCAAATGAAATACGTGCATCAGAAACAGGTAGAATACCACCTATGTATTTGTATAAAGCTTTACAAATCAAACTTTTCATCTATATTAAAACTCCCATTAATAATAAAACATCAAAGTATTCGCTACTAAATTACCCAATTTATTTGTTCCAGCTTGATTAGGGTGTGTCCCATCAACGCCATCAAAGTATAATTCTCGGTTGTGTACGTTTATACCAAGGCCATATAAACTATCTACTGCAGGAAATTTATACTCTTTGGCCAGTGCTGTCATCGCATCAGAGTATTCATAAGGGTGTAACCCGAGATCATTCACAGACGTATCTGTATCTACATTATTATAGTCTGGCCAATAACGGTATATACCAGGAACCATCATAAATTGTAAATGAGGATATTTACTCAGGAATTTATCCATTCCAGTTCTCCCCGCTCCCATAAAGGTATTTACATCATACAAATCAGATTCATTCGTAATGGGTTTACCCCAATCATTTGCCCCATATTCTATCACGACTACATCCACACTCTGCCAATCTATATTTTTAAAGGCTTCAAGTTTTTCATCAAAATATGCTGGAATCTCAGGATCACTTAAGGCATTTTCCTGAAGTTGATAGTCCTCATTTG
>JAEZWY010000224.1 GCA_023442905.1 Bacillota bacterium
TACCATAAAATCTTCATCTAGTCCGACATAAGCTGTCGTGGTTAAATATTCACGCTCACGATTGGCATACAACGCATCGCGGACAATTCCTAATAGCTTTTTATCATCCTCACCCGTTCCAGAAAGATGTCTGGCTGCGGCTGTACGTCCCGTTACACGTCCTCCATTATCAACCAATACTTTAGCACCTTTTGGTAAGTCTAAATCTTCGGTATGAGCTACCTCTTGATCTAAAACAATCGTTCCCTTATAAGCAGCTGCTCTTTCATAAGCCTCACTTATCGTTTTTACTTCTTCTACATTATTCCCATAAAAGGCGGTCTCGATGGTTGATCTTAAAGCTGAAAATTGAGGATTATCTTTGCCAAGTCTACTAGTTTCATACCGTGAAATTGTTGCCATATCACATTCTCCTTTTCATCTCTATTTAATTTTTTATTTTTCCTTAGTTACAAACTCACTTATCAACATCAAGAATCGCTTCTATTTAATCAATAATGCTCACTACATTCCTTTCTAAATTATTTTCCGCTAAACAATAAAGCGCTTTCATATATATAATTATACCAAAGCAACGCAATTTATCAATATTTTTTATGTAAAATATCGGGGTCACAACAGTTTTTTCAATAAAAATTGGCACTAGTGAAATGATTTCGACTAAGCAATTTGTAATATATATTTTAGATTGAATTTTTCCTCATTTTAGTTCGGCTTAAGTTATAGATCATTTTGTACATACTGGATAATCTTGTTACTCGATAAGATGGTCTTTATGTGAGTTTTGATGAAGTCCGATTTAATATTAAATTGATCGATTTCCTCAAGAGGAATCCTTATACATTTCTCTTTGAGATTCGTTTCAGATCACATATTGTGAATATCGCTATCATCGACTTCATAATAAAACTCTAAAATATGGCGGGTTTTCTCTACATTCACACCGAAAGATATTTTCTCAAACAACAGCTAATCGTGTCATTTATGTGTTAAGCCTATTCCTTCAAATAATTCTCATTCAATCGCATGGGCAGACGTCTTGCTTATTTGAACCCTGCCACCAATCATATAAAAATAATTTCCAACTTAATTTAAAACGAATAATATTTTTGTTCATGGATAATATTTCCGGCGTTATGATAGCGAAGCTTTGTATATTTATAGTCAGTCACACTATCATTTAATGTATAAACCCATCCATTATCAGAGCTGTTTTCCTATTCAATTAAAGTTTCATTCAATCACTTTTCTATGTCATTATAAATAGAGGATGCACTCAATTTCATTTATTTTATTAACGATTGCCAAACAATAAATAGAATTCCCTTCAATAACTTTACTTGTGATGCTGGACCATAAAATTTAATCTCTTATCCTTTCTTCAATTTGAGACATAAAGGTGATTAACGATTTTTCAGCAGGTGTTAAATAATCATACTCTTTATAACAACAATAGATTGGTCGGTTTATTGCTTGTTCTTCCAATTGACAGTAAAAAGATTGAGGGGCTTCTAGGTTATAGCGGTGGAGCACCATACTGGGAACAAAAGTAAAGCCTTTGTCTAAATCCGTTAACTGACTACAGAAATGAATGCTAGTCGTTTCCATAATATGACGTGGCTCAATATGATAAAGGGTAAATAAACTATCCGCTATTTTGCGCATCCCTCTTCCTTCTTTTAATAAAATTACGGATTGATCTTGCAAATCATTTATTGGAATTGCAGGATTCTGAGTACCTGGATACCAATTTTCATCCAGTACTTCCCGTTCTTTTACAAACGAAGGTGGGACCTGCAAATAAACTCGGTTTTCCATTATTTTAGTGTACTGCAAGGTTGTGTGATGGGTGTGATAGACTAAGGCTAAATCCACCTTATTCTCAGCTACCATATCATACAGTGCTTCCATCCGTTCTTCTATAAAATGTAGTTCCACATGGGGAAAATTTTGATCAAAATAGTGGATGAGATGTGGTATTAAAAATTCGCCGGTTAAGGTCGTTACTCCGATACGGATTTGTTTTTTCTCTAAATCGTCAGAATGTGCCATTTGATTTAAGACAGAACGATATATAGCATTAACTTTCTGGCAACTCTCTAAATAGAGTTCCCCTGCTGGAGTCAGAGTTAGGCCATTAGGCTCTCGTCTAAATAATAGGGTTCCTAACTCTTTTTCTAACTGACTAATATAACGACTTAAAGCTGGCTGAGAAATATATAATTGACGAGCGGCTTTGCTCATATTCTTTTCATGTGCTACTGTCATAAAATAGTCGATTTGTTTTTCATTAATCATTCGTAACACCTCTTCAAAATTATTTTTTTATTCTCATCATAACATATAAGTTATACCAATTCTTGTTTTTTCGCATTTTACATTATACCAAATGCATTTTATAATAAAACTAAAGTATACGCTTACAATACCTGTTGTTTATTTAGAAAGGAAGAAGGAAATGAGCAAAGTAAAAGTATTTGTTCCCTACGGTGCTTTAGGACTAAATATTACCGAAGAAGCATTTGAAGCTGGTATCGCAATGAAACCTGATATCCTCTCCAGTGATGCGGGTTCAACCGACTCAGGTCCCTATTATTTAGGTTCTGGATTAGGAAAATACGCTTTAGAAGATGTCAAACGCGATTTAAAAAGAATGATTTTAGCAGGTGACCAACTGAATATTCCAATTACCATCGGTTCTTCTGGCACTTGTGGATCGGATGTTGGAGTTGATACCGTCTACCAACTTGCAGTAGAGATTTGTCAAGAAGCTGGCATTCATAAAAAGATTGCACGTATTTATTCACAACAAAATGTCGAAGTGATGAAAGAAAAATTCCGTTTAGGAAAAATCTCCCCTCTAGCTGGAGCACCTGAAATCAGCGAAGCAACATTCGATCAATGCGATCATATCGTGGCATTATTAGGGGCTGAAGCCTATATTGAAGCCTTTAATAATAATGCTGATATTATTATTGGAGGACGCGCAACCGATACCGCTGTAATTGCGGCTTACCCTTTAATGAAAGAATGTGACCCGGCTGCATGTTGGCACGCAGCTAAAACGGTCGAATGTGGTGGTGTGTGTACCTCCGCTGGTTTATTAGGAGGCGTGTTTACAGAAATTGATGACACTGGTTTTACCATTCACAGTGTCCAACCAGGAAGTACAGCTACCCCTTATTCGGTATCTTCACATATGATTTATGAAAATTCCAATCCCATCCGATTATATGAACCAGGTATTTGTATCGACACAGCCAACTCAACTTATACCGCTCTCTCAGATACAGCCGTCAGAGTTGAAGGAACAACGATTGAATACTTACCATATAATTTAAAATTAGAAGGCGCTGGTGCTGTCGGCTATCAAACCGTTAGTATGGCTGGTATTCGTGATCCAAAAATAATGGAAGACCCACATGTTTGGATTGATTCCGTATCTGAAGCGGGTGTAGAAAAACTAACGAAAAATGGAATTGAAAAAGAGTCCTACGATTTCTGGCTACGTCCCTATGGTTACAATGGTGTTTCTGGTGCACCGGTACCTGAAGATTACCAACCAAACGAAATTCTCATGATGTTAACTGTTACCGCTGATACCCAAGAATTAGCTTCAAAAGTAGCCAAAGCCTTTAATCCATTATTGTTACATCATAATATTTTCGAAGCTAAACAAATGCCATCCTATGCCTTTATTTTCTCCCCACCTGAAATTGAACGTGGTAAGATTTATGAATTCAAACTCCATCATACTGTTGAATGTGATCCACTCGAACTCATTCGCTTTAAGTATGATGACATTTAATTCGGATAAAAGGAGGAATCAAGATGTCAGTCAAATTAAATACAGTAGAATCGACCGCTAAATATGTTCGAAGTAAAAATGCTGGTCCCTTCTGGTTAACCATCGATGTCTTTTGTCATAATATTGAAGACACTAAAAAAGTAACTACCGCATTTGAAAATAATCGTGATTATATTGCCACAATGTATGGAGTAAAATCAGAAGAGGTAGAGATTTATTGTCTTGAGCATATCCAAGTAGCTAAAGTCAGTATGCCACGGAAACCAATTGAAGGAAGCCGGGATGAAATTGATATGCACGGCGGACAAATGTATGTTTCCTTATTGGACATTGAAGTTTAAGACTAGTCTGCTGAAAATAAACAAAACCGGTAAGCTTAACATCTCTTCCGGTCGTCATATGGTTTAATTAAGAAATTGGAGCGGAAACGTCAATCGTCATCGCTCCATTTTATTTTATAGTTAAAAACAGTTTCACAAATTTCCACAATACTTTGCCAACCAAGAATAAAACTTCATTCGTCAGGCTGGGCATAAACTTGAAATAAAAAGCATTCTACTCACTGTAAAGACCCGTATTTCGAAACTCAGACCTCACAATAAAATAAAATGCTTTCTGTATCGATTTTCTTCAATATAATTCTGGACGACGGTCACGGTAAAAATCAAAACTGGCTTTTACTTCTTCGATCATTTGGGGTCGAATTTCGAAGGTACCAAAAGACTCCTCATCCTTTAACATAAATTGAACATTGGTTAATGGATCAACAATTTGACTATGACCTCCGGTCACACCTGGACCGTCCAATTGTTCAGAGATAAATTGATTCGCACAAATCGTGAAAATTTGGTTTTCTAGTGCGCGAGCTTTTAATAACACTTCTAGATGATGGATAAATGCTTTTGGCCACGCTGCCGGAATAAATAATAATTGGATACCAGCAAGGGCCAATTTACGGACCCATTCCCCAAAATCCAAATCATAACAAATAATTAAGCCACATTTAATGCCCTCTAATTCAAAGACACACAACTCATCACCCGCGGTCATTGCTTCCGACTCGTCTTGCGGATGATAAAGGTGTACCTTATCATAACTAGTCATAAGAGCACCCTCACGATT
>JAEZWY010000153.1 GCA_023442905.1 Bacillota bacterium
CGGAGATTTGTGATATTCCCAAACTTATTAATTATGAGGAACGGTTATTCAATATTATTGATATCTGTGAAGACCTGCCAATTGATGAATTTTGCTACACAGTTGCGAGTGCTGAGCATCCAGATGAGATTGATTTTGAAATGAAACAAGTACAAAAACGGTTAAAAGCATATATCGAGAACGCTGACTTAAATCAACAGCCAATCGATATGTTTAAATTTGAAGATCAATTTACTGAAATCATTCAAAGGGGTGTTGCTTGCCTTGCAAGGAAACACAATAATACTATTATTTTTGATTTCTGAAAATGATACCTTTCTTTTCATCTGGTGTTTTCCATGTGGTAAGATAAGACAAAAGGAAAATGCTTATCAAAATGGGGAATGCAGATGAAAGGAAATAATCTTGTTCGTATTGTGGGCTTTTTTGCCGGCATTATCATCGCTATTGGGTTAGTGTGTGTGATTACCATCAGTAACCTCATTGTTGATGAGGAACCAAAAGTATCAGATATTATCGTTGTACCAGAAGCTGCTAGTGAACGGGCTGGTGAAGCAGTTGATTTGCTTGAAGCTGGCTATTCAAGGTCAGGAAAAATTATCGTGAGTCCTTTAACCCAGTCTAACCGCGATTTTTACGTGGGGGCGGGGGCGCCAAGTGATGCCTTAATTAACGAAGCGAATGCCACATCTACTTATACCACTGCGCGGAATACTATGAAGATGATGCAGGAAATGGGCTATGATTCAGCCATTATTACTTCATCTGACTACCAGATGTTGCGAACAAAAATGATTTACGAACGGCAAAATCGCCATTACGGGTTTGACTTAACATACGTCGCTACCTATCATGATGTTGCCGGTGAGGAAGTGACTTGGTGGCAAGCCAATCGTCAAGCTGGCTTTAAGGAAATTAAGAAATTTTGGGGCTACATGGTCTTCCTTTACCATTGGGTAGATGAAGAATAGTAAGTCAGTAAAAGTCATCCGGCTAGGGTGGCTTTTTTGATATTTGAAATTATTTACCAACACTATTTGTAAAAGAACCCAAATAAGTTACAGGAGGTTATTTTTATGATCAATTATCATAAGATTCTTGAAATGCATCTACAAGGGATTTCTCAACGAACAATCTCTTCCAGTACGGGGCATTCAAGAGACAAAATTAGAGAGGTGGTGAACCAAGCAAGAGCCAAAGGCTTAGAAGAATTATCTAAAGAGATGAATAATCCTTGGTTGGAAGATTACCTCTTCCCCGAGAAAAACGCGAATCAACGTGGCTATTACGATCCAGACTGGGATTATATCCATAAAGAACTGCTCAAAAAGAATGTCACACTCAAACTTTTGCATAAAGAGTATGAACAGGAGGCAAAGATTCAAAACAAAATGCCCTACGCTTATCGAACATTTTGCGAGAAATATGGACACTACGGTAAGAAGTATAAATTAACTATGCCTATACATCGCAAACCCGGTGAAATCTTAGAAGTGGATTGGGCAGGAAGCACATTGTCCGTTAAAAACAGTGAGAATGGACAAGATATCAAAGTTTATATTTTCGTAGCTACCTGGCCATTCAGTCAATATAGCTATGTTGAAGGCTTTTATGACATGAAAACAGACAACTGGTTGACCGCTCATATTCATGCCTTAGAATTTTTCCAAGGGGTGCCTGAAACAGTCGTTTCAGATAATTTAAGAACGGGTGTGACAAAAACAGATTACTCAGAGCCACTTTTAAATGAAGGTTACCGACAATTAAGTGACTACTATCGTTTTACGATTGTCCCTGCACGTGTAAGGGCTCCAAAAGACAAATCTTCGGTGGAAGGAAACGTCGGCTTTATTAGTCGTCAAGTCATCGCCGCCTTGCGAAATGAAACGTTTTTTAGTTTAAAAGAATTGAACCAGGCAATTTCTGAAAAGACGCAAGAATTGAATCAAGACGCTTTTCAAAAAAGACCTGGTTCAAGGTTTACAGTCTTTCAGGAAGAAGAACTTCCGTTCTTAGGCTCCCTTCGTCACCCGCGATTTACACAGTCTCAATGGCGGATATCTAAAGTCCAATTAGATTACCATATTCAGGTGGAGCGTATGTTTTATTCCGTTCCCTATGAATATGTCAATGACGAAGTAGAAGTAAGAATAACTGATAACCTAATAGAAGTTTACTTCAATGAACATCGAATTGCATCTCATAAACGACTTCGAGGTGACATTGGTCAATACTCTTCAAATATCGATCATATGCCAGATAACCACCGTCGTTATTTAACTCATACTCCCAAAGAAAATTTATTATGGGCAGAGGATATTGGGCCAAAGACTTATGCCTATGTGGATTATATTCTTTCCAATAATGTTGAAAAGAAAGCCTTGAAATTACTCGCTACATTAAGAAATATAGCCTCTAAATACTCGTCAGAAGAGTTAGAAGCAGGTTGTCACACATTGATATCTGTCGCAAAAGAACCCACAAACTCATTACTAAAATCCATTCTCAGTCGTGCAAAGAAACGCAAGAAAGCTTTAAATACTGATTCGAAAGCATCAATTATAGAGGAGCAAACGGATAACAAATATGGATTTGTCCGTGGTGCAGCCTACTTCGGAGGTAAAAAATAATGAGAAATGAACAAACACTTGAAAAATTAAAAGCTATGCGATTAAGCGGAATGGCTGACCTATATGAACAACAAACACTGGACGAAACCACCCAATCCTTAGGATTTGAGGAACGATTTGAGCTATTAGTAGACGCTGAATCTGCCCGTCGTAAATCGAATAAATTAGATCGTTTAATTCAACAAGCAACATTCAGTGATTCAAATGCCTCTATCGAAGGGATTGAATACTATCCAGATCGTCATCTCGATAAAAACCTTATTTCTAAGCTCGCACAAGGAGGGTACATTGATAACCACCAGAATATTATCTTAATGGGTGCTTCTGGAAACGGAAAGACCTGGATAGCCAATGCCTTCGGTATTCAAGCTTGTCGTCAATTCAGAAAAGTGAAGTATATTCGTCTTCCAGAATTAATTGATGAGCTGGCTTTAGCTAAATATGAGGCTGATGGTTCTTATCGTAAACTGATTAAGAAGTACACGAAAATTGAACTACTTATCATTGATGAATGGCTGTTAATGGATTTGTCTTTAGAAGATAGTGTCCATGTATTTGAGATCATTGAAGCACGATTAAAACAAACTTCTACCATATTCTGTTCTCAATTTTCACCTGAAGGTTGGCATGAGAAAATTAAACATACTCAATTAGCCGATGCGATTCTGGATCGAATCAAACACAATTCTCACCAAATCATAGTCGACGGCGAAGTATCTATGCGAGAACGTCACGGTTTGAAAGGCATGAAATGATTCCGATTGAAGTTGAAACTCGAATCGCTCTCTTTTAGTTTCGACGAGACCCTATTACTTAGACGACGAAGGGCAGCCTTCGGCTAACGAGATAGTTAATTTAGCCACTAAGTTTTTTGAACAAGTTTTGAAAGAATACGAATAAACTATTATCTTATTTAAGATTAAGAACAGAGCTCTTATTGGGCTCTGTTTTTATTTATTTCTCATTCTCTCCAATGAATTAGTAGAAAGGACGATACCTTTCGCTTTTAGTGGACGATTATTCCGCATTTACTGGACGAAAGTTCCGCATTACTGGACGAAACTGGTCGCCGTACTCAACAGGTGACAAATTCAAATAATATGTGAAAACGTAATCTTAAACTTTCCGTTTGATTTTATTTTAAAAAATGTTTAATATGGAAAAGTAAAGAAAAGAAGGGGGAAGAAAAACAAGATGAAATATATTTTTAGTTATTTGAAAAAATACCCAAAACTGCTTGCATTGGATGGCCTTGGGG
>JAEZWY010000196.1 GCA_023442905.1 Bacillota bacterium
CAACAGCGTCTGGTGGTACAGGTTTAGGCTTATCTATCGTTCGAAATATACTAGAGCATATGGGCGGTACGATTGAAGTAGATAGTATATTTGGTAAGGGAACTAGTTTTACGGTCTATATAACTAAGCTGGATCCTTTGGAATTAGATGAAGAAGATAAAATTGAAGAATGATAATGAATAGTAAAGTTAGCTGGTAAAGATCATAAAATGAGAATTTTCCAATAAAATTTACACAATCTTTACAATATATTTACACAACTAGCGGTAATTTACATTTTATCCACTTAGATATTTACAATCATCTTATATAATAATCTTGTAATCGTTTGGAATATGGTTATATGGATTAAGAAAAAGAAAAGGTGGAAAGTATAAATGACTTTTAGTAAGCTTTCAAAATTAGTTTTAGCGTTAGGTGCTTCAGCTGCTTTAGCTGCATGTGGGAACGGTGGATCTACTGATGAATCAGCAGATACAAATTCATCAACTGATTCAACAACAGAAGCGGCAGCAATTACTGGCCCTATTTCAGTAATCTCTCGTGAAGAAGGTTCTGGTACTCGTGATGCCTTCGTAGAGGCTACAGGCGTTATGGCTGATGATGTTGATAATACTACTGCTGCAGCTACAATCATGAATGGTACTGACCAAGTAATGACCGCTGTTGCTGATGATCCCAATGCAATTGGTTATATTTCTTTAGGTTCATTAAACGATACAGTAACTGCTGTTTCTGTTAATGGTGTTGAAGCTACAGAAGAAAACGTTGCATCAGGTGACTACGCAATTTCTCGTCCATTTAACATTGTATATCAAGGCGAATTAGAAGGTGTAGTAGCTGACTTCCACGATTTCATCTTCTCTGAAGAAGGTCAAGCAATTGTTTTAGAGGAAGGTTATGTACAAGCTAAAGCTGATGCGGAAGCTTATGCAGGCGATGGCTCTCAATCAGGTTCTATCACCGTTGTTGGTTCTACTTCAGTTTCTCCAGTAATGGAAAAATTAGCTGAAGCTTACCAAGAATTAAACTCTGGTGTTCAAGTAAATGTTACTTCTAACGGTTCATCTGCAGGTGTTAAAGCTGCTGCTGATGGAACTGCAGACTTAGGTATGGCTTCTCGTGCATTAGCTGACGATGAAACAGATGTAACAGCAGAAGCAATTGCTACTGATGGTGTTGCGGTAATCGTTAACCCTGAGAATGGTATTTCTGACTTAAGCTTAGATACAATTGCTGGTATCTTTACTGGCGAAACTACTGACTGGGAAGATACTGCTCAATAATTCCGACTAGTTAAGTAACAACTAATGGTTTATCTTTTTAGAGTTGCTACTCCTATATAGTAGCAGCTCCTTTTATGTTTTAAGGGTATTTTGGATTATTCAGAGGTCGAATAACCAATTGTGAATTTATGGGGTTTTTAAAACTGTCCAGATAAGTTATAATTTCCCTTGAACACATTTTTAATCGTGAATTTGAATTTAATAAGGAGAACATATGAAACAAAATAATATGTTGGAAACAGTAATGAAGTATGTCTTCATGTTAGCTGCTTTCACTTCAATTCTTGCCTTGTTAGCAATTTGTTACTTTATCTTTGCAAGAGGGATTCCTTTTATGGCTGATTATGGCTTTGGTCAATTCTTGTTTGGAGACAAATGGCAACCATCTCAAGAAATTTTTGGGTTAGCACCAATGTTAGTAGGTTCACTATATGTGACCTTGATAGCATTTGTACTAGGAGTACCAACAGGTGTATTTACTGCAATGTTTATGGCTTTTTATTGCCCTCCCAAATTACATAAAGTTTTGAAACCAGCAATGAACTTGATGTCTGGTATTCCTTCTATTGTATTTGGTTATTTCGGTTTACAAGTATTGGTTCCAGGACTTCGAACTTTTTCAAGATCTTTAGGAATTGCATCAAATGGTATGAGTATCATGACAGCAGGTATTGTTTTAGCAATTATGATTTTACCTACTATTATTACCATGTCTGAGTCTTCGTTGCGTGCAGTACCAAAAACTTACTATAATGCATCAGTTGGTTTAGGAGCTGACCATGATAGAACATCTTATGTGATCATGATGCCGGCTGCTAGATCGGGGATTTTCTCTTCTATCATTTTAGGTATTGGTCGTGCTGTTGGTGAAACAATGGCTGTTATCATGGTTGCGGGGAACCAAGCAATTTTCCCACGTGGCTTATTCCAAGGTGCACGTACAATGACTGCTAATATCATCTTAGAGATGGCTTATGCAACTGGTACTCACCAAAACGCCTTAATTGCAACAGGTGCAGTATTATTTGTTATTATCTTGATTATCAATGGTATCTTCGCATATGTTAAGAGAACGGGGGTAAATAGCTAATGTCTAAAGTATTACGTGGACTCACATATTTCTTTGCAGCAGTTACTTTCGCTTCTCTAATTTGGATTATTGGTTACGTATTAGTGTCTGGTGTACCACATTTAAGTACCGATCTTTTCTCATGGAAGTACACTACAGATAACGTTTCAATGATGCCGTCTATTATTACAACCCTTTATGTTATCGGTGGATCGCTATTATTAGCAATTCCATTAGGTGTATTCGCTGGTTTCTATCTAGTTGAATATGCTGGAAAAAACAACAAATGGGTTGAGGGTATCCGTATTGCAACTGATACATTAACTGGTGTGCCATCTATTGTATTTGGTTTATTCGGTATGCTAGCCTTTGTATCCGCAGCAGGATTCCAATATTCATTAATTTCAGGTATTCTTACTTCAGCAATTATGGTATTACCATTAATCATCCGTAATACTGAAGAAGCATTAATGTCAGTTAAAGACAATTTACGTCAAGCAAGTTTTGGTTTAGGTGCTGGTAAATTACGTACAATTTTTAGAATTGTTTTACCAATTGCAATGCCTGGTATCCTATCAGGGATTATCCTTGCTGTCGGACGTATCGTTGGTGAAACAGCAGCCTTGATGTATACACTAGGTACATCAACATCACTACCTAACTCAATCTTCTCTTCTGGTCGTACATTGTCACTACATATGTATGTACTATCAAGTGAAGGTTTACACCGTGACCAAGCGAATGCTACTGGTGTAATACTATTATTAGTTGTATTAGTGATCAACGGCCTATCCACATGGTTATCACAACGATTTACAAAAGGAGGACAAAATTAATCATGGTTGAAAACAACAATCTTAAAATTAAAATGCAGGCAGAAAACATGGACCTTTACTATGGTAACTTTAAAGCTTTAGAAGGTATCAACATGCCGATTTACGAAAAACAAGTAACAGCATTAATCGGTCCTTCTGGATCAGGTAAATCTACTTTCTTAAAAACATTAAACCGTATGAATGACCTTGTTGAAGGTTGTCGTATTGAAGGTAAAATTACATTAGACGGTAAAAGTATCTTTGACCGTGACATGAACTTAAATACGTTACGTAAAAATGTTGGTATGGTTTTCCAACAACCAAACCCATTCCCAATGTCAATCTATGACAACGTTGCTTATGGACCACGTACTCACGGTATCCGTGATAAGAATGAATTAGATGAGATTGTTGAAACTTCTTTACGTGGCGCTGCAATTTGGGATGAAGTAAAAGATGACTTAAACAAAAATGGTATGGCTATTTCTGGGGGACAACAACAACGTGTTTGTATCGCGCGTGCCTTAGCAGTTAAACCTGACGTATTGTTAATGGATGAGCCAACTTCAGCTTTAGACCCAATTTCAACGCTAAAAGTTGAAGAGTTAGTACAGCAATTACGTGACGACTATACAATCGCAATTGTTACCCACAATATGCAACAAGCTGCGCGTGTGTCTGACTACACTGGATTCTTCTATGCAGACCCAGAAACTGGTCCAGGTAGATCTCACATTATTGAATTTGGTGAAACAGACCAAATCTTTAACAACCCAACCAATACACAAACAGCAGATTATGTTGCTGGACGTTTTGGTTAATCCATATTCCAAACCAATAACCTTTTCAAGCCACTGGCATTTGTCGGTGGTTTTTCTTTATGCGCAAATCAGGTAGCTAGTGGAGGGTAGGGGCTTTTCGGTGAGGCTTGGTTAGCTACAAACTGAATATTTTTGCTGATATACTAAGTTGAATATTATGCAACGAACATACGTTTGTGTTAAAATAGAAGAGTATTTGAGACAAATTATTCGCAACAAATGCGAACTATGTCATAATAGATAAATAGATATAAGTGATAAGGTATAATCATTGATTGCTGAACTTTAAACGAGGTTTAGTAATGAGGTATAACAATAAGGAGTGGCATGATTGAGAGATTTAATTAAAGTAAGGGGCGCTCGTTCCCATAATCTAAAAAATATTGATATTGATATTCCCCGCGATCAAATGGTCGTTATAACTGGTTTATCAGGATCTGGGAAAAGTACTTTAGCCTTCGATACCTTATATGCAGAAGGACAAAGACGTTATGTAGAAAGTTTATC
>JAEZWY010000213.1 GCA_023442905.1 Bacillota bacterium
CATCAATCAGGCTTACCAACCATTTTCTACGGAGATTATTATGGTATTGAAAGTATCGACTACAAAGGTTTCCAAGAGACCTTAGATAAGCTTTTAGCCTTAAGACGTGAAAATGCCTACGGTGATCAACATGATTATTTTGACCATAAAAATTGTATTGGTTATACCCGAACTGGCGATGATGAACATCCAGATGGACTCGCTTTTATCGCAACCAATGGTGAACAGGCGAAGAAGCGTATGTATGTAGGAGAACTTCATGTAGGAGAAGAGTGGGTGGATGCGATGGGTGAAATTGAAGGATCGGTAACTATTGAAGAGGATGGTACTGGTGTATTTAAAGTACATGCTGGGTCAATGTCCGTTTGGGTCAACAAGTCTGATGCAGACCATATTGACGGTGAAGCAGATGAAGATTTTGAAGATACTAGCTATTTTGAAGAAACCCCTACTGAAGAAATGGCTGAACCGGATGTAGAAGCAGCACAAGTGGAAGATGCTGAAGTGGCTGCTGCTGACCAGAACGAGTAAGTAACACTGAATCCACATGGTCTAACATTTAGAAATCTGCTGATCAATGGTACAATAGGTCAGTAAAATTCAAGTATGCGTAGTAAAGGATGGAGTTTGTTTATGACAGTAGAAAATACACGAGGATTTGAGAAAATCTCGGCCTATGCTAATGATGAGGCAATTACATTACCAAGACGTTCAACAACCCTATCGGCTGGCTACGATATCGCAGCGGCTGAAGATATTGTTGTACCGGCAATGTGGAAGACTGGTGTGAAGCATGTGCTAAAAGACCTTGCTCATTTAAATGTAGCAGGTGAAGTAGACGAAAGTGCTATGAAACCAGTGCTAGTGCCAACAGGTTTGAAGGCTTATATGGGCGAGAATGAATACTTACAATTAGCTTGTCGGTCTTCAAACCCGCTTAAACGTGGGCTTTCATTACCTAATGGAGTAGGTATTGTTGATGCAGATTACTACAATAATGAAAATAATGAAGGTCATTTATTTGTTCAATTAGTAAACTTTGGTTTACGTGACGTTCAAATTAAAAAAGGTGAGCGTATTGCTCAAGGGATTTTCCTTTCTTTCTTAACGACTGCTGATGACCAGCCAAGTGATCAAGTGCGTGCAGGTGGTTTTGGCTCTTCTGGTCAATAATAGCAGTTGCCATTTTTCAAATAAATAGAAAGGAGTGAAGTCCAATATGGCGAAGAAAACGACAACGAGATATGTGTGTCAGGCCTGTGGTTATGAGAGTGTTCAGTTCTACGGTAAGTGTCCGAATTGTGGGGCCTGGAACCAAATGGAAGAGGAACGCTTATATGGTAAGACTATTGCCCATCCTGAAACACGTGCTGGACAAGCCAGTTCGAGCCGGATGAAGCCACAAAAATTAGCGACGGTTAAAGGGGAAGAAACCCCGCGCATCCAAACTCAATTAGGCGAATTAAACCGCGTCTTAGGTGGCGGTGTGGTGCAAGGTTCGCTGGTTTTAATTGGTGGGGACCCAGGGATTGGGAAGTCAACCTTAATGCTACAGGTATCAGCTGAATTGCATCAGAGTGCTGGGCCAGTTTTATATGTGTCGGGAGAGGAATCGATGCATCAAATCAAGCTACGAGCGGACCGACTAGGATTTGAAGGTGCAGATTTCTATGTTTATGCAGAAACTGATATGGCGGCTATTCAAGATGCTATTTATGACTTACAACCACGCTTTGTAGTGATTGATTCTATTCAAACTATGACCCACGAAGATGCGACATCAACGGCAGGATCAGTTGGTCAAGTCCGTCAAACGACAGCAGAGCTAATGAAATTAGCGAAGTCACAAAATATCGGTATTTTTATCGTTGGGCATGTGACGAAAGAAGGAAACATTGCTGGACCGCGTATCCTAGAACATATGGTGGATACTGTACTATATTTTGAGGGTGAGAAGCATGATACTTTCAGGATTTTACGGGCAGTGAAGAACCGGTTTGGGTCAACCAATGAAATAGGTGTCTTTGACATGCAGCAAGATGGCTTACATGAAGTTGCGAATCCTTCCGAACTCTTCTTAGAAGAAAGGTTAGCAGGTACTAATGGATCAGCGGTTGTAGCTTCAATGGAAGGCACGCGACCGATTCTAACGGAAGTTCAAGCGCTACTTACACCTACCTCATTTGGAAATGCCCGTAGAACGGCTTCTGGCTTAGATTATTCACGGGTATCACTTATTATGGCTGTACTTGAGAAAAGAGCTGGTTTAATGCTTCAAAATCAAGATGCCTACCTCAAATCAACTGGTGGTGTTCGTTTAGATGAACCAGCAATTGACCTGGCTATCGCAGTAGCTGTGGCTTCTTCATACCGGGAAAAAGAGACGAAACCAACTGATTGTTTCGTTGGAGAAATTGGT
The DNA here is from genome assembly GCA_023442905.1 of Bacillota bacterium. Taxonomy (GTDB): domain Bacteria; phylum Bacillota; class Bacilli; order Lactobacillales; family Aerococcaceae; genus Aerococcus. The sequence continues at coordinate 2,420 of JAEZWY010000213.1, forward strand.
TTGACTGGTGAAATTAGACGGGTAACAAGAATTGCGGAACGTGTTCAAGAAGCTGAAAAATTAGGTTTTGAGCGGATTTTTATTCCTAAAAATGCCTTATCAGGTTTAACCGGCAAACAAAAAATACAAGTAGTTGGTGTAACTACTGTAAGAGAAGTGTTAAATACGATTTTTCCAAAATAGATAAATACTCGAGAGTTTGGACTGAATGGTAGCCAAACTCTCTTTTCATCTCGAATATGAGCCATATGTTAATTTCAGGTTAAGATTATAAATACTAGACTGTATTTTAAGTAAGCTTATTGTGTAAATGTAAACAAAAAGTTATACTATAAAAAGCGGTAGTATAGTAAAGAAACCGCTTCAAAATTTATTTTTTTAGAAAAGGAGGTGAATAAAATGAACGAAAGATTTTGGAAAATATTGTCTCGCGTGCTCATTGTGATATTAGGATCTTCAATAGGTTATTATGTATTACCGTTACTTTGGGACATGGTCAATATCAATATTAGCTTTTTCTATCATCCATTGTTTAACATCGTACTTGGTGCAATTATTCTTTTTCTTATTTACGGATTAACACAGCCTTTATTGATGCGTTTTATTCGCAATATCGAACGTGACATGCGTCAGTTATCGATCGAAAAGGTTTTAGTTTCTGCAGTAGGTGTTATTATTGGACTAGTTTTAGCTTGGTTAATCAACATTCCCTTAGTGGCGATTGGTTGGCCATTCATTTCAAATATCTTGCCAATTGTTTTAACCATTGTTTTAGGTGTATTAGGTTTTTATATCTTCTCTAATAAAAGTGCTGAGATTATGGAAATGCTTACCCGTTTTCCGCAGGTGAGACGTAGTGAATCAACGGATACGGTCATTACTGACGATACACAGTCAGATAAGGAAGTATATGAAAGTGACTTATCCACTCACTCAGAAGGCCATGATATGTATACGGATGCCTTACTATCACTTAGACAAGCTGCGGATGAGGCTTACCAGCCCTATAAGATTTTAGATACATCAGTGATTATCGATGGGCGGATTTTAGATGTCTTAAAAGCAGGCTTTATCGAAGGTGTGATAGTAGTACCCAACTTTGTCTTGAAAGAATTACAATACATTGCGGATTCAGCAGATTCACTGAAACGGGTTCGTGGTCGTCGTGGTTTGGATATTTTAAATCAAATCCAAGCCCTAGATGATGTGGTTGTTGATTTCTACGCCGGCGATTTCGATGATGAATCGGAAGTAGACTTAAAATTATTGCGTCTAGCCAAATTAGTTGATGGTGTTGTGGTAACCAATGATTATAACTTGAATAAAGTGAGTCAATTCCACAAGATTAAAGTATTAAACATTAATGAGTTAGCTAATTCATTGAAATCTGTTGTAATTCCTGGCGAGACGATTTCTGTGCATATTGTAAAAGCTGGTACAGAGCGTCAACAAGGGGTTGCCTACATGGACGACGGTACGATGATCGTTGTTGAAGAAGGGAAACATCATATTGATGAGACCCTATCAGTGGAGATTACCTCAGCTATTCAAACCAATGCAGGACGCATGGTCTTTGCCAAAATAGCTGACTAGATATATAATTATAACGATGGAAAAATAGGTTGGTATTTTTACCAGCCTATTTTGATTGAAAAGCATAAGATAAAAGGAGAAATCAACATGTCAGATAAAGTACGCGTACGCTATGCGCCAAGTCCAACTGGCCATTTACATATTGGGAATGCTCGTACCGCCTTGTTCAACTATTTATTTGCTCGTCACAACGGCGGGGAATTTATTATTCGTATTGAAGATACCGATACAAAACGAAACCTTGAGGATGGAGAAAGATCTCAACTAGAAAACCTACAATGGTTGGGTATTGAGTGGGATGAAGGTCCAAACAACCCAGGTGAATTCGGACCTTACCGTCAATCTGAACGTAAAGATATCTACGATCGTTACCTAACAGAATTACTAGACAAAGGCTTAGCTTACTATGCATTTGATACATCTGAGGAAATCGAAGCAGAACATGAAGC